>JAUXED010000031.1 GCA_030618105.1 Bacteroidota bacterium
TTTCTTCTGTCACCAAATCCGGGAGCTTTAACTGCAGCTACCTTCAGCGATCCGCGAAGTTTATTAACTACCAGAGTAGCCAATGCTTCACCATCGATATCTTCAGCGATAATAAGTAATGGACGACCTGCCTGTGAAGTGGATTCAAGAATGGGAAGAAGATCTTTCATCGTTGAGATCTTCTTATCGTGGAGAAGAATATACGGTTTTTCCAGTGTGGCTTCCATTTTATCTGAATCGGTAATAAAATAAGGAGAAATATAACCCCTGTCAAACTGCATTCCTTCTACAACCTCAACTGAAGTTTCAGTACCTTTTGCTTCCTCTACTGTTATAACTCCCTCTTTTTTTACTTTCTCCATTGCTTCGGCTATCAGTTTACCGATAGCAGGATCGTCATTTGCAGAATTTCTTGCAATCTGTTCGATTTTCTCAATGTTATCACCAATAATTTCAGTCTGATCGTGCAGGTTTTTAACTACAGCTTTTACTGCCAGATCAACTCCTCTTTTAAGATCCATCGGGTTTGCACCGGCTGTAACATTTTTTATTCCAACTTCGATAATTGATTGAGCAAGAACGGTTGCTGTTGTTGTGCCGTCACCTGCATCATCAGCAGTCTTTGAGGCAACCTCCTTTACCATCTGGGCACCCATATTCTGAAAATTATCCTTCAGTTCAATTTCTTTGGCAACTGTAACACCATCCTTGGTGATCTGAGGTGCGCCAAATTTTTTATCAATAATAACATTCCTGCCTTTCGGACCCAATGTTACTTTTACTGCATCTGCTAAAGCATCAATACCCTTTTTAAGCTCGTTACGGGCATCTACGTCAAATTTAATTTCTTTTGCCATTGTTATAAGTTTTTATTTGATTCTTAAATTCTTTTCTAAATGAGTATTTTATTTACTATAATATTGCTAAAACATCAGATTGTTTCATAATAACGTAATCATTACCATCAACAGTGATCTCTGATCCGGAGTATTTACCATATAATACAGTGTCACCAACCTTTAATTCCATTTCAATATCTTTAGTCCCCGATCCTACGGCAATAACTTTCCCCTGCATAGGTTTTTCCTGAGCTGAGTCAGGGATATAGATACCACTTGCTGTTTTGGTTTCTGCCTCATGGGATTCGATCAAAACCCTGTCGGCTAATGGTTTTACATTTACTTTCGACATATTATTAGTTTTTAAGTTATATAATTAGAAATTAGAAAGCTGTACATCGATTATCATATTTTGTGCCAAACATTATTAACATACAATCATGCATATTTACAGGACATAATTACAGATTGTATTTGCTCCGGTCTTTTTTCGAAAACTTATAATCCTGAATATCAATATGTTGGAAAAAATCGCGTATTACAATACCAAATAAAAAAAAGTGTCATAATAATGACATACTGACACTATCCGGTGGAATAATGGAATAAAGGGAATAGTGGAAAGTTGAAAGTTATAAAGTTATAAAGTTCAAAACTTACTTTTAACTCTCTATTCTTCATCAGAGTCACCTTGTTCAGGAAAAGCAGTAGGCAGATTTGGCACCTGTGACGGATCAATGGCATTGTCAATTTGCTGCTCAATCCTTGATCTTCCCTCATCGCCTCCTCTTGGAATTACGGCACTACCAATCAAACTAAGCACCAATAATGATATAGCAAGTGTCCATGTTGCTTTTTCAAGAAAATCAGCAGTTTTTCTTACACCCATCACCTGGTTTGAAGCAGAAAAATTAGCTGCTAATCCTCCTCCTTTGGAATTTTGTACCAATACACTAAGTATTAGAAATACACACACCATAAGGATCAATACTGAAATCAATATATAAAAACCCATTTCTAAGTGATTTATAGTTCGTTAATCAATTTCTTTATTTTTTCAATTTGAATGGCAAAGTAACTACTTTTTTCCGGAAATTTCAAACTTAATTTCTCATAAGCAAAAACAGCTTTCGAATAATAGCCCTGGTTAATATATATTTTTGCAAGAGTTTCTGTAATAAACCCTTCATTCTCTCTTCCACTGGATTCTGAAATATCCGTTTGTTCCTCATCAGAGGCATCTGTCTTATGAGGCAAAATATGGGGGCTATTCATAATGAACTTGCTGATAAGTTCATCGTTTTTCACTTTCTCGTCAGCTGTATCCTGTAGATTTTCCTGTATGTTTTCCTCTTCTAACTCAAGTAATTCATCTTCGCCAGCCATTTTTTTCGGCTCATCCGCATCTAATTGTTCCTTCTCTCCGGAAATATCTTCAATAATCTCATCCTCATTTCCTATTTCCAGGATCTGATTTGCTTTTGAGTCTTTTATCTGACTTTCCGCCTTTTTTTCCGGTTTTTTTTTTTCTGCGAATTCGTTCAGGATTTTATCTGCAATTGGTTTTTCTCCTGCACTTACTTTTTTCTCCTGAGTATCTTCTTTTGAAGCAGGAAGTTTTCCTGATTTTAAACCTTCCTGCCTCTTTTTAATCTCTTCAATCCTTTTTAATATAATATCAGCCAGGGCTACTTTTTCTTGTTTATCATCCTGTTCCGGTTTCTTTTTTTCGGGTGCTTTCTTCGATATTGAAACTTCAGGTTCTTTTTTCTCAGTGATTTTATCTTTTAATTTTTCTGTTACCGGTTCTTCGGTTTTTTTGTCAGGTTTACTTTCTCCGGGCTTTTCCAGGACGGTAATTTCAGGTGTTTGGAGAAGATAGTAAAGAATACTTCTGTTTCCAATATAAGCTGCTGACTTTTTTAACTGACTGTCGAATTTTATATTACCAAGTACATACAAATTTTTCAATAGCATCAAGTGAGCAGTCTGGAAATAGGGAAATTCATTAAGAAGTTCATGCATTTCCAGAATGCTTCTCTTGTCAAGTTGTCCGGGGTGCTCTAAATATTTCAGGAATTCATCCCTGTTCATAGATTAATTTACTTAATGCTTAACTGATACAGATGTTACGCTATTTTATACAAATATAAAGGTAGTAATTATATTACAACTATTCAGTTTGAAATGATTGAATGCGTAAATGCGTAAATGATTAAATACTGCTAACTGTGGACTGTGGACTGCCGACTGTAGACTGCCGACCGTGGACTACCATTCCGATACATTATCCTACCAGTTAACAAAGGCTTGATTAAAAATATCTTCCGTTATTTGTTCGAGTATTTTTTCTGAAAGATCCTGTTCCACTGATTGCAGATCTTTGGCGCTTTCATAATCTTCGTATCGTGTAAACCGGGTATCAAAACTGTCATCAGGATTAACAGTGTTGGTGTACTTAACCCGTACTGTAATAGTAAACCTGTTTAATTCAGCAACCTCGTGCCCTGTAACAGCAAGGGGTTCAGCCTCATATCTTGTTACTTCCCCTTCAAAATTCACATCTCCCAGGTCTGTTTCAAAATTAAGATTGGTTTGTGCTTTAATCTTATCTTTCAGAGCATCAGTAAAAGTCTGACTGAAATTTGGATTAACAAAGCCATTTTCCGGCGTTACCCTGTTTGGAAAAAACTGAACAGATACTGTTTTTATTTCAGGTGAAATATTCGCTCCTGAAAATGAATAATTTATCTTACACCCATTTAGTAAGAAGACCAGGAAAAACAGTGTTATAAACACTAAATATCTCATTGTTTTTTATTTTCTGTATTAATTCTCAATATCATACTCTTTAATTTTCCTGTACAGTGTTCTTTCGGAAATTCCCAGTTCTTTTGCTGCCCGCTTCCTTTTCCCCTGATATTTATCCAGAGCTTTCCTGATCAATTCAATTTCTTTATCAACAAGTGAGAGTGATTCTTCGATCACTTCTTCAGTATCCTGAATATCTGCTTTTTCTCTTTTCTTAACCTCCGTGGGCTGATTAATTATTTCTCCGCCTGGTGATTCAACACTATGATACAATTTTTTCACCAGATCTGCATTCTCCTCCCCGATTTCAATACTATCACTCCCCTTCTCCATTATCTCGATAACCAGTTTTTTCAAATCATTCATGTCATTCTTCATATCGAATAATATCTTATAAAGTATCTCCCGTTCAGAAGAGAAAGCTTTTTGTTCCTCCCTCTTTATTATTGCAGGAAGTTTTTCTCCGTGATAACCAGGAAGATAACTTTTTAATGTATCCTCATCAATTACCCTTTCTTGCTCAATAACAGATATCTGTTCCGTTATATTTTTTAACTGTCTTATATTTCCCTGCCAGGAATATTTAAGAAGAACATCTATCGCTTCATTTGTTAACCCGATAGCCGGCATGTGGTACTTTTCAGCAAAATCAGTAGCAAATTTTCTGAAGAGCAAATGAATATCATCACCCCTGCCTCTTAAGGGAGGTATATTTATCGGTACAGTATTAAGACGATAAAAGAGGTCTTCCCTGAATTTCCCCTCCCGGATAGCTTGAATAATATCAATATTAGTAGCTGCAATAACTCTAACATCAGTTTTTTGCATCCTGGATGAACCAACCTTGATGAACTCGCCGCTTTCGAGCACTCTTAACAATCTTACTTGTGTGGACTGTGGTAATTCAGACACTTCATCCAGAAAAATAGTCCCTCCGTCAGCTACTTCAAAGTAACCTTTCCGGCTATCTGTTGCCCCGGTAAATGCTCCTTTTTCATGCCCGAACAACTCGGAGTCGATAGTTCCTTCCGGAATAGCACCACAATTTACAGCTATATATTGTCCATGTTTTCTTGAACTGAACTGATGTATAATCTGTGGGAAAACTTCTTTTCCGGTACCACTTTCGCCGGCAATCAATACCGACAAATCAGTAGACGCTACCTGCATGGCAATATCAATTGCCCTGTTCAGACCAATATAATTTCCAATAATTTCAAATCTTTGTTTTATTTTCTGAATATCATTCATATAGTTGACAAATAAATACCAATTTTTACACAAAATTAGAGATTTTTTAACAATTTAACATTAATCCACGATTTTTCTGTAAATTAGCTTTGTCAATAAACTGAAAGAAAAATGAATACAATAGGAATTATTCCTGCCAGATATGATTCAGCCAGATTCCCTGGCAAGCCACTGATAAGAATCGGCGGGAAATCAATGATCAGAAGAGTTTATGAAAGATGTACCTTATCCCTTAACAATGTTGTTGTTGCAACAGATGACAAAAGGATAAGGAAAGAAGTTGAAGGTTTTGGGGGGCATGTAATTATGACTTCCCACGATCATGAAAGTGGCACTGACCGGTGCGCTGAAGCTATAACACTTTACCAGAAATCACACAATGAACCTGTTGATGTGGTAATTAATATTCAGGGTGATGAACCATTCCTCGACCCAATGATGCTTTCCCATTTATCCAGAAGTTTCAATAACCCTGAAATTCGGATTTCCACACTTATTAAGAAGATTTCCAGTGAAGAAGAAATCTTCGATCCCAACCTGCCTAAAGTAGTCATTGATAAAAACGGTATGGCACTTTATTTCAGCCGGTCTCCTATTCCTTATGTAAGCAACATTGATAAAACAAAATGGGCCGGTGAATATACTTTCTATAAACATATTGGAATATACGCTTTCCGTAAAGAGGTACTTATGGAAATTATACAATTGCCTCCCTCTTCGCTTGAAAAAGCAGAATCACTTGAGCAAAACCGCTGGCTCGAAAACGGTTATACGATATATGTTGAAGAAACCCAGCATGAAAGCATCTCTATCGACACACCTGAAGATCTGGAGAAAATCAATAGCCTGGAAATAATGTAAGAAGATAGTGTTGCAGTATTACCCTGACACCATAACTATTATATATTTTCTATTTCCATATCTTAAAAATATTTTTTTATTACCTTTACACATACAAATATGCTCCTTAAATTTATAAGGGTATTTTACAATAAAAACAACCTAATATGAAGAAATATCTACTCTTACTTATAATTATTTCAAGCACATTTTCATTATTCTCACAGGATTGTTCCGACCTGTTTTTTTCAGAGTATATCGAGGGCTCAGGTAATAATAAAGCACTTGAGATCTATAACCCTACCGATGGTATCATAAATCTTGATAAATACTACGTGGCAAGGTATAGTAATGGCTCCACCAATTACACTGGTGGCGGGATAACTCATCTTGAAGGGTTCCTTCCTGCCCACTCAACATTTATCTTTGTGAACGGACAAACAGTAGATACTGACCTTGGAGGAGGTAACATCTCTCCCAAATGTGATCCTATATTGCAACAACTCGCCGACCAACTTGATCATGAATACCCTGCTCCTACCTATATGAACGGTAATGATGCCATTGCCCTGCTTAGGACAGAAACAGGAGAGCTCGGAGACGCAATTGCTGTTGACCTTTTTGGTATGATAGGAGGAGGAATGACCGGCGATGATGAAGGCTGGGCAAATTTTACAGATGCATATGCCTATAAAAATACCAGGGTAATTAATGGAACTGATACAACCTATGTTCGGGATAGCACCTATATTGAAAATTATATCGTCCCTGAAGGATATTACTGGATTCCCTGGACTTCAAATCGCTCGCTCTACAGAATAGCATCGGTTACAAGCGGGGTAACTGTAAACCCTGAAGTTTTCATTGTAACCCTTGAATGGGATACTGTTCCCGGGGGAATAAACACATGGGATTCTCTCGGCACACACACGTGCGATTGCTCTACTGCAACATCCACCGGCTCACTGCCATCTGAACAGGAATCCATATCAATTTATCCAAACCCTGTTGTTAACAATCATTTTACCATCCGGTCTACCGAACCGGTACTCGCTGTTACTGTTTATAATGTGATAGGACAGACTGTTCACCAGGCAAACAATGATCAGGGAAACAAAAGAATCCCTGTGCATCTTAATAATATTGATAAAGGAGTTTACCTGGTACGAATCAAACTAAAAGATAAAAGCCAGGTGGTGAAAAAAATCCTCGTGAAATAATCCGGGCGATTGAAAACATGATCAAGGTATTTGGATATAATTTATGAGAAAAATTTTTCTTTCCCTTTTAATCATCCTTCATGCATATCAGCTATTCAGCCAGGTCGGAACGATCAAAGGCATTGTGCTGGATGCTGAAACAGGTGAATCCCTGATCGGGGCAAATGTATTGATTGCACAGGGTGTTGGTACGGTTACTGATCTTGATGGGAATTTCAGCTTTAGTGTTAACCAGGGTGAATATACACTCAATGTTTCTTATGTTGGCTATGAAACCATCACCCGTCAGATTGTCGTGACCGGTGAACCCCTCTATTTCAAGTTCAGAATGGAGTCGCTGGTTATCAATGAAGTAACTGTTGTTGCCGATGTAGCACGTTCACGGGAAACTCCGGTTGCCTTTTCTACAGTACTCCCCAAAAAGCTGCATGAAGAACTGGCAGGGCAGGATATCCCTATGGTACTGAATTCAACCCCTGGTGTTTATGCAACCCAACTGGGAGGTGGTGATGGTGATGCCCGGATCACTATCCGGGGATTTAACCAGAGAAATATCGCTGTGATGATAGACGGTATCCCGGTAAACGATATGGAGAACGGATGGGTTTACTGGTCAAACTGGTTCGGGCTTGATGCCGTAACACGTACAATACAAGTACAACGAGGACTGGGTGCATCAAAACTGGCACTCCCGTCGGTTGGAGGAACACTTAACATCCTTACCAAAGGAATTGAAAATAAGAAAGAAACCGGTATCAAGCAGGAGATTGACAGCCAGGGAAAAATACGGACTTCTTTCGGTCATACCAGCGGGAAGATGAAAAACGGATGGGGCATTACTCTTGCCGGTTCGTACAAAAGGGGTAATGGATGGGTTGATCAGACATTCTCCGAAGGATGGTTTTATTATGCAAAAATTGATAAGAGGTTTAATGATCATATTGTCTCCCTTTCAGCTATGGGTGCTCCTCAGCATCACCAGCAACGTTCTTACTCAAGATCAATTGCCACTTATGATCTTGAATATGCAAAGGAGCTTGGTGTGGATATTAATACAATGGAAGGGGATGATTATCTTTACCGGCCAACTATTAATAATATGGGCATTAATTATAACCAGCACTGGGGCCGGCTGAAACGTGACAGGTTCAATCCCGATGCAAAAGAAGAAGTACTGCACGGAAAAGTAAATGTGTATCATAAGCCGCAATTCAGCCTGAGGGATTTCTGGAGGGTAAATGATAAGTTCAGTATATCAAACATTGCCTACCTTTCTCTCGGAACAGGCGGTGGTATCAGATCAAGACACAGTATCAAAGAAACACAAAAGATCGCTGACCCTGAAGATCCTCACTGCGGACAGATTGACTGGCAATCAATTTACAATGCTAATGCCAAACCAACCCAAACCCCTTTCGGGGAAGTATTGCCCATAAACACCAAGTATAGTGAAACTCTTTTTGTGTCAGATAATTACATGACTGAAAGGCATAACGATCATATATGGTACGGACTGCTGTCTACCGGAAATTACAAGATGAATAACAGCATTGATATCTCGGGCGGGATAGACATACGTTCCTATACCGGCATTCATTACACCACTGTTACCGACCTCCTGGGAGGTGATTATGTAGTCGATGTGCAGGATTCCAGAAATAACTATCAGGCTGACTCTTCCCTGGCTATGAAATATGAGGGAGATATGATCCAGTATTACTACAAGGGATTGGTTAACTGGGGAGGTATATTTGGCCAGGTTGAATATAAAACCCCGATACTGTCTGCATTTGTTAATGTTACTTCTGCTGTGAGCGGTTATAAAAAAATTGATTATTTTGCTGATACACAATCCGCCTGGAAATGGAAACCGGGCTTTACTATTAAAGGAGGAGCTAATTATAATATTACCGAACATTCAAATTTTTTCATGAATCTTGGCTTCCTTTCCAAAACACGGGCATATAAATATTTTTATAAAGGATTTACAACAGAGTTTGCAGAAAATTTAGAAAACGAACAGGTTAAGGCTATCGAATTAGGGTATCATTATTCTTCACACCGGTTCTCAGCAAACATCAATGCTTACTATACAAGCTGGATAAATAAACCCACCAACAGAGTTTATTCCACTCACTTCCTTCAGCCCGGTGAACAGGGATACGACCCCGACGACCCGGAAGGAAACGAGATCAGGGTATATGCAGACATCCCCGGAATGGATGCACTGCATATGGGAATCGAATTAGATTTTATTTATAAGATCATGGATAATCTTGATTTCCAGGGATTGGTTTCATTAGGTGACTGGACCTGGGACAAAAAGGTTAAAGACCTGCAGTTTTATAATTATGATTCAAACGATCCGGTAAATATGATCATTGATTTTGATGCAACAGGTATCCATGTAGGCGATGCTGCACAAACACAGCTTGGGGCAAGTATCCGGTACGAACCAATCAAAGGTCTTTACATGAATACCAGGTTTACTTATTTTGGGAGGTATTATTCCGACTTCTCCCCTGAATCCACTACCGGTGACGATGGAAATCCGGTGGATTCATGGAAAATACCTGATTATGAAATGCTGGATTTGCATACAGGATACCGGTTTAAAATTTCCAAATTCGATAAAGTACTGTTTAACCTGCGGTTCAGTATGCTGAATGTTCTCGACCGGAAGTATATTTCAGATGCTACTAATAATGATTCATTCAATTCACCGCCTTTCCAGGATTTTGATGCCAAGTCGGCAACTGTATTTTTCGGGATGGGCCGGCGTTTTATAACTTCATTAAAAATCACCTTTTAATTTGAAAATAAAATGAAAAAATATTTACTTTTTTTCTTCCCCCTGTTATTTATTGCCTTTTATGGTAAAGCCCAGTCCACTATTGCCGATGCCAGGCAGGCATCACTGGGCTCCACCGTTACAGTTACAGGTGTCGCTACTAATGGTGCAGAGCTTGGCATAATCAGGTATATTCAAGACGCCACAGGAGCAATTCCCGTGTATGGAAGCGATTTTGTAAACGGTGTGAACCGGGGCGATAGCATTACCGTCACCGGCACTCTTTATGATTACAACAACCTGCTGGAAATAAGCCCCATAATCTCATTGACAAATCATTCATCCGGACATACTCTGCCTGATCCCGTTGTTCTGACACCTTCTGAACTGAGCGACACTTATGAAGCACAACTGGTACAGATCGAACACGCGGTGTTTGATGACGCCGGTCAGGTTTTTGCCGCAAAAAGCAATTATTCATATAGCGCCAATGGGCAGAATGGTGAAATAAGAATTTCTGCAAATGAGTCACCACTTGCCGGAACAGTGATCCCCTCGGGTGATGTTACTATCATAGGTGTTTTGGCACAGTACCAAAGCACTTACCAGGTGCTGCCCCGGGATGAGAATGATATTATCCCGGCAAGCAGTATCAATGTCACTTCTCCCCTGATCATCAGCAGCATAACTACATCAGGTTTCTCCCTTCACTGGAGCACCGATATAGCCGGCTCAACCGAGATCTTTTATGGTAATACTCCCTCCCTTGAACTGGGCCAGCTCAGTAGTTCGGGAAATGTTATAGATCACACAATTAGCATTACCGGTACCGATCCTTCTGAAGTGTTTTATGTGCAGGCTTTCTCAGTTCTTGACACCGATACAGCAAAAACAGCCCTCCAGACATTTATAACCCAATCGGTATCAACCGGCGAAATGAAAGTCTATTTTAACCGAAATGTGGATAACAGTGTTTCAACCGGCACAGCTGCTGTTTGCCTCGATCATGCCATTGATGATACACTTATCAGGTATTTTGAGAGAGCAAAATATACAATAGATTTTACAATCTATAATTTCAATAATTCAGGTATCGCAAACATTACTACTGCCCTGAATGCAGCCCATTCACGTGGTGTTGAGGTAAGGGTTGTATACGATAGCAATACCGATAATGCCGGTATCGATGGACTGGATGCAGGTATTGGAAAAATAGCAAGCCCCATCAGCGATTATCCGGTTTATGGGATCATGCACAATAAATTTGTAGTGTTTGATGCACTTTCAGCCGATGCAAATGATCCTTTAGTATGGACCGGTTCGACAAATTTTACCGCCGGTCAGATCAATACCGATCCTAATAATGTGATAATAATACAGGATCAGAGTCTTGCAAAAGCTTACCGGCTCGAGTTCAATGAGATGTTTGGTTCGGAAGGACTGACTCCTGATGGTGTTAATTCCAGGTTCGGTCCTGATAAAACAGATAATACTCCGCATGAATTTGTTATCGGCGGGAACCGGGTAGAATGCTGGTTTTCTCCTTCAGACGGTACTAATTCACGTATCATTGGCAGTATCAAATCCGCAGAAAGCGAGCTTTGTGTTGCCACTATGCTGATCACCCGGACTGATATCGGATATGCTATTAGCGATATGGCTGCTGCCGGAACCACAGCAAAAGTGATTGTAAATACCGAATCAAATTGTTATGAAACCGTTGTAAATACTTTGAAAAGTGCAATAGGCGGAAATTTCCGTGAAACAGGCGAATCAGGTATCATGCACCACAAATATATGATCGCCGATCCCTCAGGAACCGACCCTCAGGTACTCACCGGTTGCCATAACTGGAGCTCATCAGCTGAATACCGTAATGATGAGAATACCCTTATCATTCATAATGCTACGATAGCCAATATCTATTACCAGGAATTTACCGAACGTTTTGGAAACGGAAATTATATTATTGATGCCCCGGTTACCAGTAACGATTATGTTCCCATGTCAGAAAACGATACGGTTACCTATAATGTTATTAATGATGATGCTGTGCCCGGCGATTTCACACTTACCATTATCCAAACACCCAACAATGGTTCTGCAGTAATTGAAGGTGACAGCTCAATAACTTATCTCCCTGATGCTGGATTTACTGGTCTTGATACAGTAATGTACAAAGTATGTTTGGTTGCTAACCCATCATTGTGCGACTCATCATATATGGTAATCCATGTTGAAGAAGCTTCCGGCATTACCAATCCCGGCACTGGTATACATATGCATATTTATCCGAATCCTAACAACGGGATTTTTTCTCTCACTGTGGATTGTAAGGAAAATGATAACACAATACTAATCAAATTGCTGAACATCACCGGGAAAACTGTATTTGAAAAGAAGATCGAAACCGGAGGAAAGCAGAAAATAATTATTGATGCAGGAAATATTCCGCCCGGACTTTACTTTATGAATATTACCGTTAACGGAATAAACACAAACCGAAAAGTGATTATTAATAAATAGAAAAGGTTTGCCAGGGTTTGATTCCTGAATAATTAATTACGTTATTAATTACGTTATTAATAACGTTATTAATAACGTAATTCTTTTTACATTTCATTCTCATTCATTATCTCTTTTCAGTATAAAGATCATCGGTCTGACCGGTTTGAAGTATTCTCAACTTTCTGTATCCACTTTACTATAGAATCTGCAATAAGCCGTTTCCCTCGTTCCACCGGTCTGACCGATCTATTGATATCATCTCAATAATTTTATAAATTTGCTTACTCAACATTCTCATATTCAGATGATTTATTGCACTAATAAAATTCATGAGAAAATATTGCAATAATTTGGAACTTTCACGTCTATATAAATAAATGGATCAAAAAACGAAAACTGAAGCAGCCGGGTTCTTCAGGAAAGAGTATTCAAAACTGAAGAATTACATCAGGAGTTATATAAGTGACCAGCCTGATTGGGATGCAGAGGATATAATTCAGGATGTTGCCCTGAACCTTTTTTCCAGGGTAGATTTTGAAACGCCTGTAGAGAATCTGGTGGGTTATATTTACTTTTTTCTATCTTTACGTTTATGAATAATTTTCGCCAACGACTTGGTGATTTTATCCGGCAAAAGATCCGTGATCCGTTAATTTTGTTACTCAAGCAGGGAATAAGTCCCCATAAGCTTGCTTTTTCAGTAACTTTTGGAATTCTTATCGGTATAATTCCGGTACTTGGCATAACCACTATTCTCTGTGCTTTTGTTGCATGTTTTTTACGGCTTAACATGGTAGCAATACAACTAGCGAACTGGCTGGTTTATCCTTTGCAATTTCTCTTTTATATCCCTTTTTTAAAAACCGGTAAATGGATATTTGAAAATCCTGAGATACCAATCTCTGTCACCAGTCTGGTTCAGATGATAAGGGATGACTGGCTTCTTTCACTGGAAAAATTCGGGCTGGCTCACCTGGCAGGTGCCGGAGCCTGGTTAATAATTTCCATTCCCCTGGGTATTGGTCTCTATTTTGTTTTAGTTCCGGTATTTAAAAAACTGGTCCCCATGTCTAAAAAACTGAGGGAATTGTCTGAATTGGAAAAACTCTGACTGGTTTCTTTTCATCGGTCTGACCGGTTTAAAGTATTCTCAACTCTCTGTATCCACTTTACTATAGGATCTGCAACAAGCTGTTTCCCTCGTTCCACTGGTCTGACCGATCTGTTACTGCTTATTCCAAACCATTCGTTTTACTGAAGCTGTTGTTTTTCCTTTGAGAAGTCCATGGAAGGAAAAGTCGATTCCACCTGCCTGATCTTTTGAAGTGTTTTTTCAACAAATGCCAAATGATCTTCCGAACCGGGGCGGAAAGGTTTATGAGCAACTGCCCTGTTGATCTCATCTACCTTCTTCAATATATTACGTGTTTCATCATCAAAAAACCGTTGATCGAATTTTTTCCAGATATAGTTCACTGCCGTGGTATTGAGATGGAGCATATCTTCACTATAAAACCGGTAATCGCGCAGGTCATCCATCATTATCTCGTAAGAAGGGAAATAATCCGTATCAGGAAATTTTTTCCGGAGCAGATGAATAGCATAAAGCAACACCGATTTGCTTACCATATTCCCTTCAGCGCCATCCTTCCAATGGCGAACCGGGCTCACCGTAAAAATTATTTTCAACCCGGGCAGTTGGGTTTTTAGCTTCTCAATTATCTCTCCCCATGCCTCCAAAATTTCTTCGGGCTTAAGCATCCTGCGATTAAATTCTCTTGCCGGGATCTTATGACAATTGGATACAACCTTTCCGGTTTCTTTCCATTCATACACCCATGCCGTACCAAAAGTTATAAAAAGAAAATTTGTCATCTTAAGAAGATCAGCCCCTTTCTCTATCCCGCTATTGATTTTTTCAAGGGCTTTATTCAGATCAGGTGACGAAAATCTTGAATGGTGATAAAAACTAATCCACCGGTTATTAAATTGATACAGATCGTCTTTTTGAAATTTTTTCTTATTTAATAAAATATCCAGACTTTGTTTCACTGACATTGGATTATAAATTACCCCGAAAGGATTTATACAAACCGGGAATTTCTTCTCCACTAACATTGCCCCGATATTATCTGCAAAACAAGAGCCAAGGAACATTACAGGGGTTTTGTGATTAATCTTATATTTAAAGGGTTCAACCTCAACCTCTGTACGGAAAATATCGTTTTCTTTCATATAACTACAATTAAGCCAATTCCTGTTTCTTTAACCAATCAATAATATACTCAAAAACCTCATCCTTAATTTTTTCGTTATGCAGCTCATGGTACATTTCTTCCCATATTTTGAGTTCAACATACTTTCCGGCTTTTTCAGCAAACCGGCGGCTGGCACCGGCGGATGTTATTTTGTCGTCTCCCCCGTGCATCAGCAGTACAAACCTGTCAAGTTTCCCTGCATTAGCAAGCGCCCATTCTCCCCGGGTATATGCACTAATGAACATTCTTACAGATATCCTGTCGTGCACCAACGGATCATTTTCATAAGCTTTAACAACTTCCGGATCATGAGAGATATGCCCGATATTCAGTCCTGATGGCTGTAATAATCCGGGCAGGATCCTTTTCATTGTTTTTGCCAGAGCCAGTTTTATTGAAGATGGTTTAAAAGAAAGCTGCAGCCAGGGAGATGTTACGATATACCGGGAAATATTCTTTCTTATCAGGGCATGGTTTAAAACAATATTACCTCCCAGGCTGTGCCCGTAAAGAATTACAGGTTTATCAGGAAAGAACTCCAGACTCTTTTTTATCAACATTTCCACATCCTGTAATAATGATTCATAGGAATGGATATGGCCATGTTTGCCTTCTGACCTGCCGTGCCCGCGATGATCCATGCCTGTAACAGCATATCCCCTGTTCACAAATTTTTCAGCCCAGTGATCATAGCGCATTATATGCTCACCCATTCCATGCACCAGTGCAACAGAAGCTTTTGGCGCCTCAGTATCGGGCTGCCAGGAATGTCCGAACAATTTCAGGTTGTCTGTAGTATGCAATTCAAATTCAATTCTGTTCATTTTTTAATATTTATCAGGTAACTTTGGGATTAGATTACTAATCATCCTAAAAATAGTAAAATGAGAGAAGTAATACAAATAGAAACAGACAAACAAAACGGGCTTTATGACATCACAGAAGAAGTTCGTCATATTGTAAAAAACAGTAAAGTGCCTGAAGGAGTAGTAAATATTTACGTCCAGGGTGCTACTGCGGGTATTATGATCCAGGAAAGCTGGGACCAGTCGGTTCAGAACGATGTGGTAAACTTATTGAAAAAACTTATTCCTGCCGGGGTTTGGGAACATGATATGCAGGATAATAACGGAGATGCACACCTGAAAGCAGGTCTGGTTGGACCCGGCGAAACTGTGCCCTTAATAAACGGAGAGATGGGATTATCAACCTGGCAGAATATTTTTTTATGCGAATTTGATGGCCCGCGAACGAAAAGGACTATCGTTGTAACTGTTATAAAAGACTCCTGATTACCCGGTTTACTTAAGATAAAACTCTACTGATACAGTCATCTTCTTTGTTGTTTTTTTCCCATTAATTTCAGCAGCTCTCCATCGTGGAGATGATGACACTACACGTATAGCTTCATTATCAAGGCGCTCATCAATACTTTCAACAACCTTTACATCTTTTACTTTCCCTCTTTTATTAATAGTAAACTCTACCCACACAATACCTTCAGTTCCTTCCTTAATGGCTGATTCAGGATATAGAGTATTCTGCATTATATAATCATCAAAATCCTCATACCCTTCAACCTCGAATTGAGGCTGAGACTCTGTACTTCCTCCATTATTGACTACTTTAGGAAAGGCTCTTTTCTCCGAGGTTAATTCGGTTGTGGTCCGTGCAATTCCTGCAACTGCAGATTTTTTCTTCTTTGTTTCTTCCGGTGCCTCAACCCCTGATATCTCATATACCTGAACCTCATCTGTTAAAGCAGCTTCTTTCTCAGCATCATCGCTTTCCGTGCCATTGATCTGAATTGCGGAAACCTGCCTGCTTATTTTTTCCTTTTTAGCTAATTTTACCTCTTCTGCCATAACTTCCGGTGCTTCAATCTCTTCCTGCTTATCAATCGTAACTATTTCGCTTTTTTTAGTATCAACTCCACTTCTTTTTCCTTTTGGTTGTTGAACAGGAGTAACAGGTTGAAGCTGCTTTTCAGTTCTTGTTTCAGTAACTGCTTTTTCAATTTCGATATTATCAGCAATCATATTATTATCCTGCCTTAACAAGAAATGATAAATTGAAAATACCCCCACTATAATGATCACCGATGCAGCAGCGGCAACATATTTGTACACTCTTCTTATCTTCTTGTCTCCCGGGGATAATTCTCGTTTCTCATTCAATAACCTGAACAACCCCTTTCTAATATCCTGTACCGACTCTTCTTGCTCCTCATGATCAGGCATTAATAAAAACCCTTCAACCGCTTCTTTACATAAAGAACATTCTTTAAGATGCCGATGGATTTTCATCAGGTTCTCCCCGGTTAACTTTCCATCATTATACAACCGGATTGCCTCCGGTGTCAGACAACCTGAAGGCAAAAACAAATTATTTTCCTGGCTCTTTCCCATTTTCAATTAAATAATTACGCAAGTTTCTTTTTCCGTTTTGAATATGGCTTTTAACTTTTTTTAAACTGTAGCCTGTTTCGATAGCTATCTCATAGTAAGATCTTTTTTCAAAAAAAAATAACTTTATGCACTGTTTCTGTTCAGGGTTCAGACTTGCAATTGCCTTCCCCATTTCGTCAAGTTGTGCTTCCTCCTCAATTTTTAGATGCAAATCTTCATCAGATTCCACAAGAATTTGTTCACTTTTTCTTTTATCTATCTCAATGAAAAGGTCTCCTTTCCTGCTTCTTGTTTTCATCAGGCAATGGTTCCTGCTTACAGTATGAAGCCATGAAGAAAAATTGGTAATTTCATGCAGCAGCAGCTTTTCCATAAGACTTTCCATAATTTCCATAGCAGCATCTTTAGCCTCCTCTTTATTTTTAAGGTATTTCAGACATACACCAAATACAAGGTGGATATACCTGTCAAACAAGAATGCCAACACCTCTACATCACCCAGTTTTTTATACCGGTTGATAATATCCGTGTCAGAAAGCATATTCGCTTTCCCAATCTTTTTATCCTTTCTGTTTATACCTTTTAAAAACAAAATATAAGTTATATGTTAAAAGTTTGTTATGTGTCTCTTTTTAAGCATAACAAGTATAGGGATTTTTTACCCTCTACTCCCTTTATTCCCTCTACTCCATTATTCCACTTTCTTTTTTGTGTTCTTTAGTGTCTTTGTGTTTTTAGTGGCATTCTTTTTTCTTGCCACTAAGGCACTAAAACACTAAATCCCACAAAATCAAGAATACAAAATATTTTATTTAACAAATCTTCTAATCCCTTGTCCAATATTTACCACATTAAAATTTATTAAATATCCAAGGCGTTTGTTACACAATTTTAAATGACTTAATATTTGAGCTTCCCAAACAGGATTTACATTTTCAAGAGCTTTTAATTCACAGATTACCGCATTTTCTACAAGCACATCTAATCTTAAACCTTCTTCAAATTCAATGTCGTCATAAATAATTGGGACATCCATTTGCCGTTGAAATGTTAAATTCCTTTTCATTAATTCATGACAAAAGCATACTTCATAGACTTTTTCAAGTAGGCCGGGACCAAGTTGCTTATGAACGGTATAGGCTGCATCAACAATTTTCCTCCCTATTACTTCTGTTTCTTCCGAAATTGGCAGGAAGTCTTTTTTCTGATGTTTTTTGTTATTGTTTTCGTTTGGCATATTGTAAAGTGTTTTGTGCTATTTTGGTTTTAATGGCATTCTTTATCTCGCCACTAAAGCACTAAATTAAATTAAAAATCTGTTCTATTTATCCATTTTCTTTTTTGTGTTCTTTAGTGTCTTTGTGTTTTAGTGGCATTCTTTTTTCTTGCCACTAAGTCACCCCAGTACAGTCATTCTTCCTTACGGGGCATGCTAAAGCACTAAATCTCATTAAATATTTATTCAATTTTTTCATTTTCTTTTTGTGCAATTTTGTGTCTTAGTGTTTTAGTGGCATTCTTTTCTTTTTGCCACAAAGTCACCCCAGTACAGCCATTCTTCCTTACGGGGCATGCTAAAACACTAAATTCCACTAAATTTCTATTCCATTATATTATTACTCCATTTTACCATCATTCAAAAAAAAAAAAATATGGAATTTAGTTACATGCGGCATCCAATAAATGAAACCGAACAATTTCGGTCAGTTCAATTTGTTTAACCAAAATTACTAAAAAATGAAAACTTTATATCAAAACAAAAAGCAAATGAGAAATTGCATGATCATTCTTGTAATTTTTTTAATAACCGGATTATTTAATGCGTATTCCCAGCGTATAGTTTCGCCCGGGATTTTGAATCCGGAAGATAGAAACCAGTCACCCTACTTTTTTGTTCAAAGTGAAAATCCTGAAACAGACCGGTTACCACTGAAAAGAACCTCTGCAAATGTAAATATTGCCGGAGTTATTGCTAATGTAACCATTAACCAGGTTTACCGGAACACGGGGGAAAATACTCTTGAAGCAATTTATATTTTTCCCGCTTCAACCAGGTCGGCAGTATATTCAATGAAAATGAAGATTGGTGAAAGGGAGATAATTGCTGTGATACAGGAAAGCGAAAAAGCAAGGCAGAATTATGAAGCAGCCAAAGTCAACGGACAGACAGCATCACTACTGGAACAGGAAAGACCCAATGTTTTTAAAATGAACGTAGCTAATATCCTTCCTGGTGATGTTATCGAGGTAGAAATGAAATATTCCGAATTGCTTATACCGGAATCTGCAATATATGAATTTGTCTTCCCTACTGTGGTTGGTCCGAGATATGCAGGAGATTCAGACCGTACCAATCCACAGGATGACAATTGGGTAAGCAATCCATACCTTAAAGAGGGTAAATCGCCCAATTATTCATTTGATATAGAGGTTAATATTTCAGCAGGATTACCAATCCAGTCATTATCTTCGCTTTCGCACGATGTTACAATTACTTACCAGGGTAAAAACAAAGCACGGATAGGGTTAAAAAATCCCGAAACTTTTCATGGTGATAAAGATTTTATTCTCGATTACCGTCTTTCCGGTGACAGGATTGAATCGGGACTTATTTTATATAAAGGAGAAAAAGAGAATTTTTTCCTTGCAATGGTACAGCCCCCAAAACGGGTTCTCCGGGAAGAAATACCTCCACGTGAATTTATTTTCATTGTAGATGTTTCAGGCTCAATGCACGGATTTCCACTGGATGTTTCCAAACAACTAATGAAAACCCTGCTTAATGATCTCAGACCAAATGACAGGTTTAATGTTCTGCTTTTTGCCGGTTGTTCAAACCTGTTTTCTGAAGAATCGGTTCAGGCAAAAGAAGAAAACATCGCGAATGCGATTGGTTTTATTAACAGGCAATCAGGTGGCGGAGGTACAGAATTGCTCTCTGCTCTGAAAAGGGCAATGACCCTGCCACAAGCCGAAGGTTACTCAAGAAGTTTCGTTATTGCCACCGATGGTTATATCCGTGTTGAGAAAGAAACTTTTGATTTTATGGACAGGAACCTTGGTGAGGCAAACTTTTTCACTTTTGGTATCGGCTCTTCGGTGAACAGGTATCTGATTGAAGGCATGGCACATATTGGAAGAGGCAAGCCTTTTGTTGTTATCAATGAAAAAGAGGCAGAGAAAAAAGCTGCCGGTTTCAGAAAATATATTTCAACCCCGGTATTAACTAATATTGAAGTATCATTCAATGGTTTTAATGCATATGATATTGAACCGTTGAATGTACCGGATCTGCTGGCTGAACGCCCGGTAGTTTTGTTCGGAAAATGGAAAGGATCACCAATGGGTTCAATTGAAGTAAAAGGCACATCTGGCGGGAAGAAGTATAATAAAATTCTGAAAGTAAGTTCTGTAATTCCTTCAAATGAAAACTCAGCTATTAAATATCTGTGGGCAAGGGAAAAGATCCGTTTTTTAGATGACTATCAGCAAGTATCAGGTTCAGATGAAGATATAAAAGAGAAGGTCACTGCACTTGGTTTAAAATATAATCTTTTAACGAAATATACCTCTTTTATCGCGCTGGATTCAGAAATAAGGAATGAGAACGGACAGATAACTACAATAAAACAACCTTTGCCGCTTCCTGATGGAGTAAGTAATTATGCAATCGGAGGAATAGCTCAGAAATCGGCAATATTATCAAGCAGATTATCAAAAACAAAAAGGTATAACCATGCTATTCAGGTTTCGGAAGAAGCAATGGATGTAGAAGATGAGATGGTTTATTCACCAGTTGTTGAAGTAAAGCCGGAATATAAAGGCGGGGTAAATGAGTTAAACGCTTTTTTCAAAAAGAATCTGGTTTTCCCCGAATCACTTAAAAAAGCAGGGATCAGGGGTGTTGTTTTTGTTCAGTTCATTGTAGATAAATACGGTAATGTAAAAGAGATTAAAGTGATAAAAGGGCTACACCCTGATGCAGACCGTGAGGTAATAAGGCTAATTAAGTTGACAAACGGAAAATGGGATCCGGGTACCAGAAACGGAAATGCCATAGAGATGCAGATGATTATTCCCATTAAGTTTTAATTCATTTTTTTACCCGCCCGGTGGTTCAAAACTACCTGGCGGGTATTTTCTATTTAGCTCACATCCATTAAGGAAGAGTTTTTT
>JAUXED010000114.1 GCA_030618105.1 Bacteroidota bacterium
TGATGTGGTGATGTGGTGATGTGGTGATGTGGTGATGTGGTGATGTGGTGATGTGGTGAAGAGGTGAAGAGGTGATGTGGTGATGAGGTGATGAAAAGTTTATAAGTGTATAAGTTTAGGAGTTTAGGAGTTTAGAAGTTAAGATGTTTATCATTATTAAATCTTACAAATAAACTTATCAACAAATAAACAAATTAACAATTAAACAAATAAACTAAAACATAACCTATGAAAAAGCACATAAGTATTCTAGTCGTTTTCTCAATTTTTACATTATACTCTTTATGCCAGGAAAGCGCCGAACCAGGCTCAACTCTGACAATTGAAAAGATAATGCAGGACCCTGAGTGGATAGGTAGTTTGCCTGAAAATATTCACTGGTCAGATAACGGAAACAAATTGTTCTTCAATTGGAACCCTGAAGGAGAGGAAAAGAGTTCTCTGTTTTTTATCACTCCTGAAAATCACAAACCTCAGAAAGTAACCCCTGAAGAAGAAGAAAAGAAACCTTCTGAATATGGAAGCTTCAACAAAAACAGAACAAAAAAAGTTTATACCAAGCAGGGTGATGTTTACCTTCTCAACATTAAATCAGGTGAGATTTTCCAAATAACAAATACACTTAATTACGAAAGCTCTCCGGATTTTAATTTTACGGAAAATAAAATACTATATAACCTTAATAATAACCTGTATTCCTGGAATATAAATGATGGTTCAACAAAACAATTATCAAACTTCAGTAAAGGGAAAGAAAAACCTGAAAAAACGCCTTATTCAAATGATGGGGAAAAATGGCTCTATCAGGATCAGTTAAAATTATCTAAAGTGCTTAGCGAAAGAAAAGAAAAAAGAGAATCCAGGAAATCCGAACTGGAAGAGAAAAAGCCGGTAAGACCAAAAATTATATATACAGGTGAAAATTCACCTTCAGACATCCGGTTAAGTCCGGATGAAAAATATATTACATACATTATCTATCACCGGCCACAGAAAACAACCTCTACCAAAATCCCGGTATATGTTACTGAATCGGGCTATACTAAAGAAAGCACGGCAAGATCGAAAGTCGGGTCTCCATATTTTACTTCAACCGAAATGTTTATTTACAATATCGAAAAGGACACCGTTTATAAAGTTAAAACTGAAAATATTCCCGGAATTAAAAAATACCCCGGTTTTTATAATGATTACGAGAGGAATGAACCTGACAGAGAAAAAGAAAGACCGGTTATTTTTAGTTCCCTTGTTTGGTCGGACAACGGGGAACATGCTGTTGTCAGTTTAAAGTCAGTTGATAATAAAGACAGGTGGATAATGCTGCTTGATCAAGAGTTGGGTAATTTGAAATTACTTGATCATCAGCACGATGAAGCATGGATAGGCGGACCCGGTATTAGTTGGTGGAGAGGAGGAACCCTGGGATGGATGCCTGATAACAAAAAGGTATATTTCCAATCTGAAGAATCGGGATATTCCCATTTATACACAGTTAATATCAAAAACGAAAAAAAGAAAGCCCTGACAAGCGGAGAATTTGAAATATATGATCCTTTTATCTCGGAAAACAAGGAATACTGGTACTTCACTTCAAATAAAGTACATCCCGGAGAAAGACATTTTTATAAAATGCCCATTAATGGTGGAAATCCAATACAACTTACAACCCTTGAAGGAAGAAATGATGTTTCTTTATCTCCTGATGAAAGCACTCTTGCCATACGACATAGTTATTCGAACAGCCCATGGGAGTTGTATATTCAAGAAAATGAGGCAGGAGCATCTCCTGAAAAAATCACTAATTCCCTTACCGGAGAATTCTCGGATTACCCATGGCGTATCCCCGGGATAGTGACATTTAAAGCTGCAGATGATATAATGGTCCCTGCCCGGTTATATCGTCCTGAAAATCCTGAAAACAATGGTCCGGCTGTAATTTTTGTTCACGGAGCCGGTTATCTTCAGAATGCACATAAATGGTGGAGCAGTTACTACCATGAGTATATGTTCCATAATTTCCTGGTTGATAACGGATATACTGTATTGGATATTGATTACAGGGGCAGTGCAGGATACGGAAGAGACTGGAGAACTGCTATTTACAGGCATATGGGAGGAAAAGACCTGTCTGACCAGATTGATGGAGCCAGGTTCTTAATTGAAAAATACAATATTGATCCAAACAGGATCGGTATTTATGGTGGCTCATATGGCGGTTTTATAACCCTTATGGCTATGTTTACAGAACCGGGCGTTTTCGCTGCCGGTGCCGCACTCCGTTCGGTCACCGACTGGGCTCACTATAACCACAGTTATACTGCAAACATATTAAACACTCCCGTTCAGGACAGTCTTGCATATACTAAAAGCTCTCCCATTTATTATGCTGAAGGACTTGAAGGCGCTCTTCTGATATGTCATGGGATGGTTGATGACAATGTTCATTTTCAGGACGTTGTTCGTCTTTCACAACGATTGATCGAACTTGGGAAAGATAACTGGGAACTCGCTGTGTACCCGTTGGAAAGACACAGTTTTGTTGAATCCAGCAGCTGGACAGATGAGTATAAGAGAATATTTAAATTGTTTGAAGAGAATCTGAAAAAGAGGAAATAATAAGTTTATAAGTTGAGAAGTTTAGGGGTTTATAAGTTAAGATGTTTATCATTACTTAATCTTACAAATAAACTCATCAACAAATAAACAAATAAACTATCACATTGTTAAGAGTTTTAGAAGTGTGTTGCAATGAGGTGATGAGGTGAAGAGGTGATGTGGTGATGTGGTGATGTGGTTCAGAACTCTGTGGTTCGCTTTTTCTTTGGATAATCAATGGTATAATGAAGCCCCCTGCTCTCGTGAAGGGTTTGTGCCATTTTTATCACCAGGTATCCAACATTGATAAGGTTTCGCAGTTCGCAAAGTTTTCGCGACAGGGTTGATTTCTTATATAATTCCTCGGTTTCCTGATAAATTATTTCTAACCTTTTCCGTGCTCTTTCCAATCTCAAATCCGAACGGACTATCCCTACATAATTGGACATGATCTGCTGAGTCTCTTTATAATTCTGAGTAATAAGCACCATTTCTTCAGGATGTTTGGTTCCCTCAAAATTCCAGTCAGGAATTTCCTTTTTAAATGTATAATTATTCTTTTGGCGGGAACTATCCATGGCGGCTCTGTGAGCAAAAACAACTGCTTCCATCAAGGAATTTGATGCCAACCTATTCGCTCCATGAAGACCCGTATAAGCAACTTCGCCAATAGCGTATAAGCGGTTAATACTACTCCTTCCGTTCTTGTCTGCTTTCACACCACCACAAAGATAATGAGCAGCAGGAACAACCGGTATCATATCTTTTGTTATATCAATCCCTTCCTTAAGGCATTTTTTATAAATATTCGGAAAATGGTCCTTTAGTTCATCACTATCCAGATGAGTACAATCGAGAAGTACAAAATCATCACCCCTTGTTTTCATTTCACTGTCTATTGCACGTGCAACAATATCCCTGGATGCTAATGAACCTCTTGAATCATATTTATTCATGAATTTCTCACCGGTAATATTCCTTAACACCGCACCAAAACCCCTTAAAGCTTCAGTTATAAGAAATGATGGGCGCTCCCCGGGATTATACAATGAAGTAGGATGAAACTGAACAAACTCCATGTTATCAATAATGCCTTTAGCCCTGTATATCATAGCCAGACCATCACCTGTTGCAACCAACGGATTTGTTGTTGTATTGTAAAGATTTCCCATTCCTCCTGTTGCCACAACTGTTACTTTTGATAAAAAAGTAATCACCTCTCCACTTTTCATATTAAGTACATAA
Source organism: Bacteroidota bacterium (assembly GCA_030618105.1). GTDB lineage: Bacteria > Bacteroidota > Bacteroidia > Bacteroidales > VadinHA17 > JADFUQ01. Next base: position 3,841 of record JAUXED010000114.1, read on the forward strand.
GCTCCATAACACTCCGTATCCGGAGAGGACCTGGTTATCTTGGTACCAAGATGGTGCTGTGTAAGCAGATCTATAGCAAAATAGTTATCATAAATTTCAATGTTGGGATCAGATCTCACCCGTGAGATAAGGGCATTTTCTATCTCCTGACCGGTAATATCCTTATTATGCAGTATACGATGTTCTGAATGTCCCCCTTCCTTAGCCAGATCAAAGGAACCATCTTTATTATGATCAAAATCAACACCCCAGCCAATTAATTCTTTGATCCGGTCAGGAGCTTCCCTGATAACTATTTCAACAATTTCTTCATCGCACAATCCATCTCCAACCAAAATTGTATCCCTGATATGCTTCTCAAAGGAATCAGGAGGGGACATTACTGCAGCAATTCCCCCTTGTGCATATTTTGTGTTTGTTTCCTCCAGATCATTTTTTGACAATACAGATACTGTACCATGTTTTGCTGCTTTAATAGCAAAACTTAAACCGGCAACCCCGGAACCAATGACCAGAAAATCAGACTTTTTTTTCACTTTCTTTAGTTTTTAAACATATTTACAAAGATATAAATTGAAAAAATAATTCTTTGTTTATTTATTCAAAAAATTTGCAATAAATCAGTTGGTACGTTCGGTACGAACAGTCCACAGTCGGTTTTTGTGTTGAAAACAGAAAATAATAAATTGCTTTCTGTATTAACTATAATAATGGATTGCCGTCTGCTTTAGCTGACGGCAATAATGTAAAAACAAAACCGGGCTTTAGCCCTTTATAATTCATTTTTCCCCTGTCATTCAAATAATATGGGCTAAAGCCCTAATGAGTTAACTGTATTCTTAATCCGTCAGCTAAAGCAGACGGCAATCCAAAACGGCAATTGGCAGTCAATACGATAATAAAGATTGCCGACTGATTTTATGAAAACCGGAGATTTTGAATTACTTTTATCGCATCATTTTTTTAAAAACACAAATCATACAACTATGGTCAATGAAGGAGGCTTCAAAAAGCTCGTATCCCATGCAAAAGAATACGGATATATTTTCCCGTCCAGTGAAATTTATGACGGGTTAAGTGCTGTATATGATTACGGTCAATATGGAGTTGAATTAAAAAACAATATTAAAAAATACTGGTGGGACTCCATGGTATTACTTCATGAAAATATTGTAGGACTTGATTCAGCAATTTTTATGCATCCTGAAACATGGAAAGCATCAGGACATGTCACACAATTTAATGATCCTTTAATTGACAACAAGGACTCAAAAAAAAGATACAGGGCAGATTCGTTGATCGAAGATTATCTTCAGAAAATTGAAGGGAAAATTGAAAAAGAAATAATAAAGGCAGCTAAACGGTTTAGGGACGATTTTGATGAAGAAAAGTTCAGAAAAACAAATCCCAGGGTTCAGGCAAATCTGAAAAAACGGGAAGAGATCAATTCCAGGTTTATCAAGGCTATGGAAGATGAAGACCTGGCTGAAATCAGACAAATAATTATTGATTGTGATATTGCCGATCCTGTTTCCGGATCAAGGAACTGGACTGAAGTTCGTAAGTTTAACCTGATGTTCGAGACAAAGCTGGGTTCGGTGAGTGAAGATGCCGATTTAATATATTTGCGTCCTGAAACCGCACAGGGAATTTTTGTGAATTATCTGAACGTCCAGAAATCCGGGCGTATGCGTATTCCTTTTGGCATTGCACAGGTTGGAAAAGCTTTCAGGAATGAAATTGTGGCACGCCAGTTCCTTTTCAGGATGAGGGAATTTGAACAGATGGAGATGCAGTTTTTCGTCAAACCGGGAGATGAAATTAAATGGTTTGAATACTGGAAAGAAGCAAGGATGAAATGGCACCTGGCATTGGGAATTAATTCTGATCATTATCGTTTTCACGAACATGACAATCTTGCACATTACGCCAATGCTGCATTTGATATTGAGTTTAAATTTCCGATTGGATTTAAAGAGATTGAAGGAATTCATTCCCGGACAGATTTTGATTTATCACAACACCAGAAATTCTCAGGCAAGAAACTTCAGTATTTCGATCCAGTATCAAAGGAAAGTTATATCCCGTATGTTGTTGAAACATCTATCGGACTCGACAGGATGTTCCTGGCGGTATTGACACATGCTTATACCGAAGAGAAAGTCCCTGATGCCAACGGGAATCTCGAAGAAAGGATTGTTCTCAGGATCCCGGCACCTATTGCCCCTATCAAAGCAACCATATTACCATTAGTGCGAAAAGACGGTCTTGACGAAAAAGCACGCACGATAATAAATGACTTAAAGTTTGATTTTAATTGCCAATATGACGAAAAAGATTCTATCGGACGCAGGTACAGGAGACAGGATGCGATTGGAACCCCGTTTTGTATAACAGTTGATCATCAAACCATGGAAGATGATACGGTAACAATCCGTTACAGGGACAGCATGAAACAGGACCGGGTGTCAACAAACAGCCTAAGAGAAATAATCGGTAAAAAAGCAGAACTGAGGAATCTTTTGAAGAAGGGAATAGAGGGAGTAAAGGGGGTAGAGGGAGTAAAGGGGGTAGAGGGGGTAGAGGGGGTAGAGGGAGTAAAGGGG
>JAUXED010000127.1 GCA_030618105.1 Bacteroidota bacterium
AGTACCATTAGAGCCAATACCCAGCCATTGGTGATTATCGATGGTGTGCCTGGGGCGTCTCTCGATAATGTGGATCCAAATGATATTGAATCCATGGACGTGTTAAAGGATGGTTCCGCAGCAGCTATATATGGAACCAGGGGTTCGAGTGGTGTGATTATTGTAACGACCAAAAAAGGTAGGGCAGGCACTTCCCACATCGACTACAACAGTTATGTTACTACTGAGATGGTTGCCAAAACACCAAATGCAATGAATGCAGAAGAATGGAGGGTTTTGTCAGCCGAAACAGGCTTGGGAACTGACTTTGGAGAAAGTACTGACTGGTTTGATGAAACCACACGGACAGCCATATCACAAGTACACAATATTGCCATGTCAGGAGGCACGGATCAGACTACTTACCGGGCTTCATTTAATTACCGTGATGCTGATGGTATTATGCTTAATACCGGATTCACTCAGCTTAACGCAAGGCTTAATCTCACACAAAAGGCATTGAATGACAGGTTTACCTTAACTTTAAATCTGGGTGCTACACACAGGGAATCTCAATACGGTTTTGCAGAGGCATTTCGTTATGCCTCCATTTACAATCCTACGGCTCCTGTAAGAAGTGATGATGCGGCATATGACATTTATGATGGATATTTTAACCAGGTTTTATTCGATTATTATAACCCGGTTCAGATACTGGAGCAAAATATTAATGAAGGGACGGATAAACGATTGAATATTGCAGCAAAAGGTGCCTATGAAATCATCGATGGGTTGATCCTTGACGCTTTTTATTTAATCCGGAGTGAAACCTTTTTAAAAGGGCAGTATTATGATAAGAACAGTTATTGGATGGGAATGAACAGTAATGGTTTAGCTGAAAGGCGTCAGGATAATGCTTACAATCAACTTTTTGAAACGACCGCACGTTGGAATGGTGATATAGGTTCTTCGATGAACCTTAGTACATTGGGTGGTTATTCTTACCAGGATTTTATATATGAAGGTTTTCACGTCAGTGGTGGTGATTTTATTACAGATGCTTTTACTTACAACAATCTGAGCGCTGCCCTTGATTTTAACAATGGGATTGGTACCGTAGAGAGCTATAAGAACTCAAACAAACTGATCGCATTTTTTGGACGTGTTAACCTGAATATCAATAGTACCTGGTTTTTGACTGCCAGTGCCAGATATGAAGGTTCATCCCGGTTTGGTGCAAACAACAAGTGGGGTTTGTTTCCGGCTATTGGTGGAGGTGTTGAATTAGCTGAATTTATAAACGTCAGTTCTATCGACAACCTCAAATTCCGGATTAGTTATGGCGTAACAGGCAATCAGCCGGAGGAAAGTTATCTGTCATTGCTTCGCATGGGCACCCAGGGCAATTACTTCTATAACGGAGAATTTTTCCCCGGTTATGTACCGGTGAGTAACGCCAATGCAGATCTTCGCCGGGAAAAGAAAGCTGAAATTGATATCGGACTTGATTTTTCATTCTTACAATCTAAATTGTTTGGTTCATTTGACTTTTATACCAGGACCTCAACCGACTTGTTGTTTCAGTATGTAGTGCCGGTTCCTCCAAACCTTTCTTATTATTATGCATGGATGAATATCGGTGAAATAAAAAACAGCGGTCTGGAACTGAACCTTATCTGGAGAGCCATTGAAAACGGGAATTTCTCCTATAGCATGTCGATAACACCAAGCTATTATCTTAAGAACGAGTTGGTTTCCCTCTCCGGAACTTATAACGGTGCAGAACTGGAATATGGAGTACGCGATCTGGGTCAACTGAGTTCACCCGGGAGTAGTGGCCCGGGACTGGTAAGATCAGAGGAGGGTCAACCCATTGGTCAGTTGTATACAAGGGTTTATAAGGAAATTGATGAAAGCGGCAATCTAATCTTTGAAGATATAAACGGGGATGGAACCATTGATGCCAATGACCGGCAGGTGGTTGGAAACGGTTTGACGGACTTTGAATTGGGATTTGGCAATGTTTTTTCTTATAAGAACTGGGATCTGAATATTTTCTTCCGTGGTGTATTTGGGCATGACCTTATCAATACCTATCGTGCTTTATATGAATGGCCAAAAAAGATCGAATATTATAACCTTTCCAAAACGGCCACGGATATGAGAAGTTCGGGACCGGGTAGTACTCTTCTGAACTCCTGGGGTGGTTTCTCTGATTATCATGTTGAAAATGCTTCTTTTGTTTCTCTTGATAACCTGAGTTTAGGCTATAACTTTAATTTACCTGAAAGTTCGGGATTAAGAAATATCAGGGTGTATCTTTCCGGTAACAACCTGTTCTACATTACCGGTTATAAAGGTGCGGATCCGAACCCGAGATATGTAGATAATGCTCGATATATGGGAACATATAATAATCCGCTCATACCAGGTGTCGATAGAAGGAATACCTGGTTAAGGACCAGATCGGTATCTCTTGGAATAACCCTTGGTTTTTAAAATAAACTTTAGTCACTTCTTCATTTAGTCACTTCTTTTTCTTTACATTGAGAGTTATTTCTTCTTTCTTCTTACTGAAGCCGACAGCAATAGTATCACCTTCTTCAAGTGAGGCTTTTATAATAACTTCTGCCATAGGGTCTTCAAGATACTTTTGAATAGCCCGTTTCAACGGTCTGGCACCAAACTGGACATCATATCCTTTTTCTGAAATAAAGTCTTTTGCAGCGTCTGACATAGAGATATTATATCCCAGTACATTAACTCTGTCATACAACCCTTTCAGTTCAATATCAATAATTTCATGAATATTTTCCCGTGTAAGTGAGTTAAATATAACCACATCATCAACCCGGTTGAGGAATTCAGGTGCAAATGTTTTCTGCAATGCTTTCTGAATAACGCTTTTGTTATATTGATCAAACCCTGTGCGCTTTGCCTGTGTCTCAAAACCAACACCATGTCCAAAATCTTTCAGTTGGCGTGTCCCGATATTGGATGTCATAATAATAATGGTGTTCTTAAAATCTACTCTTCTTCCAAGGCTGTCAGTAAGCTGTCCTTCATCCATAACCTGAAGCAGGATATGGAAGACATCACTATGTGCTTTTTCAATCTCATCAAGAAGGACAACAGCATATGGTTTGCGCCGGACTTTCTCAGTAAGCTGACCTCCTTCTTCGTAGCCTATATATCCGGGAGGAGCTCCAACAAGGCGTGATACGGAAAATTTCTCCATATATTCGCTCATATCAACACGAATCAGGTTATCCATTGAATCAAAAAGATATTGTGCCAGTATTTTTGCCAGCTGGGTTTTTCCAACTCCGGTCGGACCCAGGAAAATGAATGAACCAATAGGCTTATTCGGATCTTTTAGTCCTGCACGGTTTCGCTGTATCGACTTAACAATTCTTGCAATTGCATCATCCTGCCCAACAACTTTCCTGCTTATTTCATCGTGCATCTTGATTAAACGCGCTCCCTCAGCCTGGGCAATACGCTGTACCGGCACACCTGTCATCATTGCAATTACCTCTGCAACTTTTTCATCATCAACAGTTTCCTTGTTTTGGCTGAGTTCTTTTTCCCATTTACTCTTTTCTTCCTCCAGAGCTTCAATCATATTTTTTTCTCTATCGCGAAAACTTGCAGCTTTTTCAAAATTCTGGTTTTTTACAGCTTTTATTTTTTCATTCTTAGTATTTTCCAGTTGATTTTCAATATCGAGCATACGTTGTGGAACAACAATATTTGATATATGAACACGGGAACCGGCTTCATCCATAGCATCAATAGCCTTGTCAGGCAAATGCCGGTCGGTAATATATCTTGCAGTAAGCTTTACGCATGCTTCAATTGCCTTTTCGGTATAAATTACATTATGATGTTCTTCATACCTGTTTTTAATATTATTAAGAATATCCAGTGTTTCTTCAATATTTGTCGGGTTAACCATAACTTTCTGAAACCTTCGTTCAAGGGCGCCATCCTTTTCTATATGCTGACGGTATTCATTCAGAGTAGTTGACCCGATACATTGAATCTCACCACGTGCCAGTGATGGTTTAAGCATATTTGCAGCATCCAGAGAACCGGTAGCGCCACCGGCTCCTACAATTGTATGGATTTCATCGATAAATAATATAATATCAGGTGTTTTCGCCAATTCATTCAGTATAGCTTTCATCCTTTCCTCAAATTGTCCACGGTATTTTGTGCCTGCAACAACTGAAGCCAGGTCAAGAGTTACAACTCGTTTTCCAAAAAGCACCCTTGACACTTTTCTCTGAATAATCCGCATAGCCAGTCCTTCAGCAATAGCAGATTTTCCCACACCCGGTTCGCCAATCAGGATAGGATTATTTTTCTTTCTGCGGCTTAGTATCTGAGCCAGGCGTTCAATTTCTCTCTCTCTGCCAATTATTGGATCCAGACGGTTTTCTTCAGCTGCTTTAGTCAGATCAGACCCGAAATTGTCAAGCACAGGTGTATCAGAAGAGGTTTTTGAAGAAGCTTGCTGTGAGCTTCCTTTACTGCCTCCGAAACCACGGTTTTCTTCTTCCTCTTCTTCGCTTGGAAAATCTGCTGTTGCCCGCGGGCTATTTCCTTCCAGTTCGGTTTTAACATTATGATAATCAATATCAAGCTCCTTAAGTGATCGCGTTACAATTGAATCCTCATCTTTCAGTATAGCTAATAATAAATGACCGGTATCAATAGTTGTCTGTTTGAGGGATTTTGCTTCAAGATATACAAGTTTTAATACCCTTTCAGCTTGTTTAAGAAGTGGAATATTGTCAGTTTCACTAACATTCTCTGCCAAATTATTTCTAATACTACCTTCAATAGTTTTCTTAAGGTCAACCAAATCGGTTCCCAGCGTGAGCAGAACATCAACAGCCAATCCCTCTCCATCACGCAAAATGCCCAGGAACAAATGCTCAGTGCCAATCTGATTATTACCCAGTCTTACTGCTTCTTCCTTGCTGTAACTTAATACATCTTTTATTCGTTGTGAAAAATTTGCATCCATCATTGGTTTCCTGTAAAATATTGTATTAGACTTAATTATAATTTAAGAAGTGCCTAAAATGCCTAAAGTTACAACTTCTTCTCAACCTCAAGCACTTTATCCCTTCAATTCAAATGCCAAAGAAATTTGTCCGTCAATTTGACTTGTTTTTCTACCGAACTCGTAACCCGTAACTCGTAACACGCAACTCTTCACCTTTTCCCATTTCCTCATCACCTCATCACCTCATCACCTCATCACCTCATCACTTCATCACCTCTTCTCCTCATCACCTCATCACCTCATCACCTCATCACCTCATCACCTCTTCTCCT
>JAUXED010000119.1 GCA_030618105.1 Bacteroidota bacterium
GGATATTTTTGTTAAATATTTTTCCAATAAAATATTATCCGAACAGACTGATTCTGCATGTCTTCCCGGAGCAGACGAAGAGATTGCTTTTACAACAGATTCTTATGTGGTTGATCCAATATTCTTTCCCGGCGGGAATATCGGTAAACTTGCAGTATGTGGTACTGTTAATGACCTTGCTGTGTCCGGAGCAAAGCCACAATACCTAAGTGCCTCATTCATTATTGAAGAAGGCTTTTCCATAACGGATCTTGAAAAAATAGTCAGTTCAATGGCTGAAGAATCATGTAAAGCAGGGGTAATAATTGTGACAGGTGATACCAAGGTGGTAAATAAAGGTAAATGCGATAAACTATTCATTAATACTTCCGGCGTGGGCTATTTACCCCGGAAAAATCATTCAATAAGTACCGGGCAGAAAATAAAACCCGGAGATAAAATAGTTGTAAGTGGCAGTATTGGAGATCATGGTGTCGCCATCCTTTCTGCACGCGAGAATATGAGTTTTAGTGTTGATCTGAAATCTGATTGTGCTTCTCTTAACAAAATGATACAATCAGTTCTCAGTATTTCATCCGGTATACATTTTATGCGCGATGCTACCAGGGGTGGACTTGCAACGGTTTTATGCGAACTCTCTGAAACACGAGGACTGGGTATTAAGGCTTACGAAGAGAATATACCGGTGAAAAGCAGTGTGCAAAGTGCTTGTGAGATTTTCGGATATGATCCTCTTTATATGGCTAATGAGGGAAAGGTTATAATGGTAGTCGATTCATTGGATGTGGATAAGGTGCTGGACAAATTACAACACAACACTTTCGGTAAGCAAGCTTCTGTTTTCGGGGAAATAACTGAAAAACACCCGGGCAAGGTAATACTGAAAACAGCTATTGGAGGTACCAGGATAGTTGATATGCTGACTGGAGAACAGCTCCCGAGGATTTGCTGAGAGAAAATTACTTATAGGCTTAACTAATCACCTCTCTCTTTACTTTTGCCTTTTGCCCTGATACTGGTTACTGGTTGCTGGTTACTTGTTATTGATTCAAAATTCTGTATTCTTCACCTCATTTCTTCATTTCCTCATTACCTCATTTCCTCTTCTTTACTTTTGCCTTAACACCGGGTTATTAGTAAAAAGTATTATTTTTACACACTGATCTTTTATGATTGTGATTTACTGAAAAGAGATGATATGCATGAATTATCGATAGCGGTTAATATCGTGGAAATGATAGAGGAGAATGCTGAGAGGGAAAAGGCACATAACGTGGATAAATTTGAGATAGATGTAGGAACTTTATCCGGAGTGGTAATTGATGCACTTGAGTTTGCTCTTGAAGAAGCAGTGAAAGATTCCGTTTGCTCAAAAGCAGTATGGAAGATAAATAAAATAGAGGCTAAAGCTAAGTGCAGGAAATGTGGACATGTTTATAGTGTGGATGATTATTTTTCTCCATGCCCAAAATGTATGGGGTTTGGTAAAGAAATTCTTCAGGGAAAAGAAATACAACTGAAATCAATTACAGTTGAATAAATCATAAGCAAAACCTGCTTAAAAAATTGTTTTTAATAAATTCGCGAAACAATTTTAGTTAATTTTGTCGCAAATTTGTATTGATACTAAAAAGCGAAGAATATGTGTGATAATTGCGGATGCGGACAACCCGGTGAAAATGTTACTTTTAGAAAACCCGGTGAAAATGAAGAACATACTCATTCCCATGGAGGAGTAACACATAACCATGCTCATGGTGATCATGACCATAATCATCATGTTCATGACCATTCCGGAAGTCGTGAAATTGTTATTGAACAGAATGTTCTTCAGAAGAATGATCTGCTGGCTGAGCGGAACAGGGGATATTTCGAAGCAAAAAATATATTTGCTGTTAACCTGGTTAGTTCCCCCGGCTCAGGTAAGACCAGTCTTCTTGAGAAAACTATCAGGATATTGAAAGATAAATGTTCTCTATATATAATTGAGGGTGATCAGCAAACCATGCTTGATGCCAACCGTATCGAAAAGGCCGGGGCTCCTGTTATACAGATCAATACCGGAGCCGGCTGCCATCTTGATGCCGGGATGATAAATCAGGCGGCAAAGTCGCTTGAGGTAAAAGATAATTCCATTCTTCTGATAGAGAATGTCGGAAACCTGGTGTGCCCCGCTATGTTTAATCTTGGTGAATCTCAGAGGGTTGTGATTGTTAGTGTTACTGAAGGGGAGGACAAACCAATTAAGTATCCCGATATGTTTCAATCATCAAATATCTGTGTGATCAACAAAACAGATCTGTTGCCCTATGTTGATTTTGATATTGAGAAATTTAAGGAGTACGCCTGTAAAGTAAATCCCGATCTGAATTTTTTTGAACTTTCAGCAAAAACAGAAGAGGGAATGGAGCAGTGGATCCGGTGGCTTCAGGAGAGAGACTGATAGATCAGATATTTTTCTGCTTCAATTGTATGTGATAAAATATAGCCTCCAGTTCATTTCCGAGATTGATATTGTTGATTTGAACATCTTCAGGAGCTTTTAATACAAGGCTGCTGAAATTCAGTATCCCTTTGATCCCTGCTTTTACAAGTAGATTGCATACTTCCTGGGCAGCAATATCAGGGACCGCAATAATACCGATTGTAATTTTGTGTTTCTTAATAATTTCAGGAGCTTTCTCGGGAGGAAAAACAGGTACTAAAGTTTTTCTTTTATGTTTTGATGGATCAATATCAATAGCAGCTATAATATGAAACATGCTTCTTGAGAAACCTTTGTATTTTATTAGAGACTGTCCTAAATTACCATATCCTATAAGTAATACGTTTTGAGGCGAGTTCTTTTTAAAAATTTTATTTATAGCGGTAATTAATTCTTCAATATTGTAGCCGGCTTTTTTATTCCCCCGTATATTGAATTTTGAAAAATCTTTCCTGATTTGTTCTGCACTAACACCTATATGTTTTCCGAGATTATATGAATAGATAGTTTCAAATCCCAGTTCCTGGAATTTTGTCAGGCAACTACGGTATTGTAAAAGTCGTGTAATATTACTTCTTAAATACATTTTATGTTACTTTATTCACAAAATAACAAAAAATAAATAAACCAACCAAATGAATGCACTCTATTTTTAAAGAATAAAAATAAGATATAAAAGCAAGAAAGTCAATATAGTAGCATGCATTAGTAAATAGCCGGAATATGTTATACATCATATTTGTCTGCTAAATGTTGCTAATATGTATAATATGCTATACTTTTAATGTGATTAATATAACATAAATACTCCTAATCATACTTAACTGAATTTTTATAATGGTAAAACAAAATTCCAGGGCAGTTATTTTTCAGGAAAGAAAAAATTCCGGTCTTGAAAAACTTGAACAGTTTACCGGTGAGTTTCCTGAAGTAAATGAGGTCTGGTTTGCCACAGACCTTCCCCTGAAAGACAAAAATGGTCTTTCGGTTATGATTAAAGAGAGCGGTGTGGAAAAAATAATTATTGCCGGGGAAAGTCCGGGTGAGTTAAAATCATTTGTTTCTGCTTCTATGGCTGATGCAGGAAAAAACCCGGAAGATATTACCCTGGTATCGGCAAATGGCACAATGTTGAGCGATGGAGATCTGTTATCTGTCTTCAAAGCAAAAATTCTTTGTGCAGTTAAGGATGTGCCTTTTGAGCTTGCTTCAGACCCTCCCGGGAATCCGGTAAATAAAGCAACCATGGTTATTGGTGGTGGTATTGCAGGCATCCAGGCTTCGCTTGAAATTGCAAATGCAGGCATAAATGTAACGTTAGTTGAAAAGACAGGAACTATCGGTGGTCACATGGCAATGTTTGATAAAACATTTCCTACACTTGATTGTGCAGCTTGCATTCTGACACCAAAAATGGTAGAAGTCGGGCAACATCCAAATATCGAATTGCTTACCTACAGTGAGGTTCTTGATCTGTCAGGTGAAGCGGGCGATTATACAGTTAAGGTGTTGAAAAAAACCAGGCGAGTCGACTTGGCTACCTGTATCGGCTGTGGCGATTGTACAGAGAAATGCCCTGTAAAAGTTCCAAGTGAATTTGATGCGGGAACAGCTATGCGAAAAGCAATATATATTCCTTTTCCACAGGCTGTGCCGAATAAATATATTCTTGATGGAGACAATTGCACGTATGTACAAAAAGGTAAATGTGGTGTTTGTGCAAAAGTATGCCCGGTTGATTGTATTTATCTGGATGATAAAGATGAAACCATTGAAATAAAAGTGGGTAATATTGTTGTTGCAACCGGATTCAAGACCTTTGATGCTAAAAAAGTTGAGAGGTTTGGTTATGGAAAATACCCAAATGTGCTTACTTCCCTTGAGTTTGAGCGCTTGCTTAATGCTGCTGGTCCTACCGGTGGAAAGATTGTATTCAGAAGCCAGGATAAAAAGGGAAACTGGATATTCGAAGCGAATAGCGATAGTCCGGGAAAAATCGCTCTTATACATTGTGTCGGAAGCCGGGATGAAAATTATAATCCTTATTGCTCACGTGTATGTTGTATGTATTCCTTGAAAATGGCACATCTTGTTAAAGAAAAATTGCCTGATGCTGAAGTTAGTGAGTATTACATCGATATGCGGGCATTTGGAAAGGGATACGAGGAGTTCTATGAAAGGATTAAGAAAGAAGGAATAGATATTATCAGAGGCCGTACAGCAAAGGTGGAGGAGAAAAATGGTCATCTGGTACTGCGATCTGAAGATATTGAAGGCATGAAACTGATCGAAAAAGAAGTTGATATGGTTGTGCTTGCAATTGGACTGGAACCCGGTGAAGATTCACAAAAACTTGCAAAATCTCTCAACCTGTTAACTGATGATATAGGATGGTTCGCTGAATTAGATTCAACAAACCAACCGGTGAACACCGTAAGGGGAGGGATATTTGTTGCCGGTGTGTGCCAGGGACCAAAAGATATCCCTGATTCGGTTGCTCAGGGTTCTGCAGCTGCAGCACGGGTAATCCAGAGTGTTATAAACAACAAAGTAAAAAAAGGTCTGAGCGATCTTTCTTACAATGATATAGAAATAAAAGTTAATGAACTTATAAGTACGGAGGAATAATTATGAGTACCGTTGTTAATCCGGACCTGAATAAAAAACTTACAAAATTTGGTAAGAGTGAATGGAACGAGTGTTTTCATTGCGGGAATTGCACAGCTGTTTGCTCGCTTACCGAAGATGGAAATCTGTTCCCGCGGAAAGTGATCCGCCAGATACAAATGGGTCTGAAAGATAAATTTAATAGTAATATTGATCCATGGTTGTGCTATTATTGCGGCGATTGTTCAGAAACCTGCCCGAGAGATGCAAACCCGGGTGAGATGATGATGTCTGCCCGTAGATATCTGACCTCGGTTTACGACTGGACAGGTCTCTCGGGTCTTTTATATACTTCCGTACCGGCATTAATCGTTGGTTTTATTTTGGTAGCTGTTTCAATTTTTGGTGTTGGTTTTGCTAAACAATTTAATGTTGACTCCATAATGAGTTTTGGGCATCATTTTGAAAAATATGCAATTCTTTCTGTTTTTTCTTTAATAATACTTCCAAATACTATCCGTATGTTTTGGTTTACAATACTAAAAGAAAAAACAAAAGTACCTCTTATCTCATACATCAAGGGAATTTGGGGCTTTATGTTACATATGTTTACGCAAAAAAATTCCTTAAAATGTGAAAATAATACATTTCGCTGGTTTGAACATTTATTAATAGTATTTGGTTATTTATTATTGCTCTTTACTACGGTTTTTCTCAATTGGTTTGAAACTGAAAACACTTTTGTTATTTGGTTAGGATACGTTGCAGGTGGGATAATATTTGTTTTTACGTTTGATTTTATACTCTCACGTATCAAAAAGAATAAAGAAACAAATAAGTTTTCTCATCCAAGTGATTGGTTATTTGTTATCTGGCTTTTTCTGATGGCATTATCTGCATTTTTGGTTCGTGTTTTCATTGACACAGACCTGCTCAGTAATAATTTGTGGTTATACATGGTACATTTAATTGTTATTGCTCAATGGGCTATAATAATTGTACCTTTTGGAAAATGGATGCATTTTCTTTATCGCTCGTTTGCTATATACTTCGCAAACTTAAAAAAG
>JAUXED010000150.1 GCA_030618105.1 Bacteroidota bacterium
GATAGAGGGGATAGAGGGGATAGAGGGGATAGAGGGGATAAAGGGAATAGAGGGAATAAAGGGGATAGAGGGAATATAGGGAATAGAGGGGATATAGGGAATAGAGGGGAAGAGAGGAAGGATGGAACTATTCTCACCATTACATAAATAGCCGGATAATAATTCTATACAGTTTTCCGGTATCTCCAGACAGCCAGACTCAGGATAATCAGTGCATATATGCTAACTGATACAAATTCAGGGAGAATATCATAAAATCCTGATCCTTTCAGTAATATCATTCTGTTTACACGCATAAAATAGGCCATAGGATTGGCAATATTAATAACTCGGGCCCAGTCGGGCATAGTTTCCACAGGGGTAAATAAACCACTCATCAAAATAAACAGCAGCATAAAAAAGAAATTTATAAACATTACCTGTTGTTGTGTTGAGGCAAGAGTTGAAATAAATAATCCTACACCCAAAATAGCGAACAGGTATACGGCTGCAAATAAAAAAAGGAGACCCAGGCTGCCAACAATTGGTATATCAAACAAAAGTTTTCCGATTACAAGTCCGAAAGCAAGTTCAAACAACGCAATCATCCAGAAAGGAAACAGTTTGCCAATAATGAAATGGTACTTTCGTATTGGGGTCACGTTGATCTGCTCTGCCGTCCCCAGTTCTTTTTCCCTTACCAGGTTAAGAGCTGTAAGGATCATCCCGATAAGGGTAACAAGCAGAACAAGGATACCTGGCACCATATATGTCTTATAATCCAGTTCCGGATTATACCAGAAAGAATGGGTAATTTCAATTGACATAGGTCTTTCTTTCATACCGGGAGATGCCCATTCCAGCATAATTTCCCTGTTATAATCAGCCAGAACAGCCTGTGTATAACTCTGTATTAACCCCGCAGCAGTGCCATTTATAGCATCGATAAGAAGCTGTAATCCGGAATTGTTACCTTTTATAAGTTCACTTTCAAAACCAAAAGGTATATGAAGTATAATATCAATATTTCCTTTTCTTAACTCATTTTCAGCATCCTGCATTGAGAAAGAATGGTGATTGATAAAATAGAATGGTGAACTTTCAAATTTCTGAACAATACCCCTTGAAGTTGACGAAAGGTCTTTATCTACAATGTACATATCAATATTTTTCATTTCCAGTGTAGCAGCATGTACGAGGATTAATAACTGGACTATCGGGACAATAAAGATTATTGGTAGCATGGTTTTGTTACGTAAAACCTGTAATAATTCCTTTTGTATTAAATAAAGTATTGTTCGCATATGTTATGAATATATCAGTTCAATTCATAATAAAAAATAACTATATAACAATCGTATGACTTCTTCTCTTCATCTCTCAGTCGCCCTCTCTCCCCGTCGCCCCCTCGCCTATTCAAGTCTTATCTTAAACTTCCTGATACTTAAACCTAGAAACAGAGAGGTCATAACAATCAGTATCAATGTTTCTTTCCATACATACATTAGTCCGGTACCCTTTAGCATAATATTCTTTATTATTGTAATAAACCACCTGGGTGGCATAAAAAGGCTCAGCCATTGTAATACTTTTGGCATATTTTCAATCGGGTAAATAAAGCCGGACAGCAAAATTGTGGGAAGCATCAAGGCAAACAGAGAAATAAACATTGCATTTTGCTGAGTTTTCGTTATAGTTGAGATAAGTATTCCAAGTGAAAGACCAAGGAGAATATACAGGATACTTTCTGCAAGTAACAATATTATACTTCCCTGCACCGGCATACCAAAAACCAGGTTACCCATAATTATAATGGTAACGGCATTTATAAATGATAAAGCGATATAAGGGGTAACTTTTCCAAGAATTATTTGTGCTGGTCTGAGTGGCGAGACCAGCAGAGTCTCCATTGTACCAAGTTCTTTTTCCCTTACAATAGAGATAGAAGTCATCATAGCAGATACCAGTATCAGGATCATAGCCATTATTCCCGGAATAAACATATAAACTCCTTTTAACTCATTATTATAAAGCATTCTGACTTCAGGAATAAATTGTATTGGTGAACCGGTTAACTTATTCTGTTCTCTTACGAAATCACCAATTATTGCCATTGTATAATGCACAACAAGATTAGCAGTATTAGCATCGGAAGCATCTGCAATTAATTGGATACTTGCAATTCCCTCTCTATTAAGCTTTCTTCCAAAACCTGATTCAAAAATTATCACCTGCCTGACATTTCCTTCTTTGAAAACATCTTCTACCTCTTTCATATTCTTTATATTACGATCAAGAATAAAAAATCCGGATGAAATAATTTTATTCGTTAGTTCAATAGTAACAGGGTCTTTTGACTGATCGAGAATTGCTATTTTAATATCTTTTAATTCGTTAGTAATCACATAACCAAAAAGCAGTATCTGAACTATCGGCATACCAAACAGGATAAGCATAGTACGAGTATCGCGGAAAATGTGTAAAAATTCTTTTAATACAAAACCCCAGAATCTTTTCATCCTTGTTATTAATTATTTTGGTCAGGTAATATCCTGGCAATCTTAAGAAAAACTTCATTCATGTTTTTAACCCTGTATTTTTCCTTCAGGGCCGACGGTGTGTCAATATCTGCAATTCTTCCATCAACCATTATCGAAACCCTGTCACAATACTCGGCCTCATCCATATAATGAGTTGTAACAAAAACCGTTATTCCTCTATCAGCGGCTTCATATATCTGATCCCAGAATTTTCTTCTGGTAACAGGATCAACACCACCGGTTGGTTCATCAAGAAAAACCAGTTTTGGCTTATGCAATATTGCAACTGAAAAAGCAAGCTTTTGCCTCCAGCCCAATGGTAAAGAAGATATTAGTTTATCACGCGAATGCTCAAGATCAAGTCTGCGCATCAAATCAGTGGCTCTCTGAGCTATTTCCCGCCTGGATAGTCCATATATACCACCAAAAAGCCGGATATTCTCAAACACGGTGATATCCTCGTATAAAGAGAATTTCTGGCTCATATATCCTATATTCCTTTTAATCTGCTCAGTTTGAGTATATATATCAAATCCGGCTACATTAATATCACCTGAAGTAGGCGCCCAGAGTCCGCACAAAATCTTAATTGCTGTTGTTTTTCCTGCACCATTTGCACCAAGAAAACCAAAAATTTCTCCTTTGAATACTTCAAAACTCAGGTTATCATTCGCCCTGAAGTTTCCAAATTTCTTTACAAGGTTTTTAACAGTGATAATGGTCTCCTTTTGTTCGCTCATTTTACTTTTATAATTCTACTAAAACCCAATCCGGATAAACCGGAAATTCCAATTAATCAAAACTCAATATTCAAAATTTTAAAATTATTCTTTAAAGTTTGGAATTTGTATATTTAAATATTGGTATTTATTTGATTTTTGTTATTTGTATTTTGTGATTTTCTGCTAAATTTCGTCCTCTTCATGCATCAGATCCATAAAACAATCTTCAATCTCAGGTTTAATAACCTTAACACGTATATTTTCGTGTCCTTTATCCTGAAGGTATTTTATTACCTGTTTAGCAGAAGCTTTCCGGTCTTTACGTGTAAGATGCACTGACTGTCCGAAAAGAAATGCCGAATGTGTATCTTCATCATTCCTCAGGTCATTTACCAGCTTGTATAAATTATCTGAAGAAACTGATAACAGCTCCCTTTGATATCCTGCAATTATATTCTCTGGTATATTAACCGATAACAAATTCCCCTTTTGTATCAAACCAACCCTGTCACATAACGAAGCTTCATTCATATAAGGAGTTGACACAAGAATTGTAATTCCTTTATTCTGAAGTCGTTTAAGCATATCCCAGAACTCCGTCCTTGAAACAGCATCCACACCGGTAGTTGGTTCATCCAAAACAAGTAGTCGCGGTTTGTGTATCAGGGCACAGGAAAGTGCCAGTTTTTGTTTCATTCCTCCTGATAATTTCCCTGCTTTACGTGTTTTGAATGGCTCTATCTGATAATATACATCTTTTATCAGGTCATAGTTTTTCTCAATGGTAGTGTCAAAAACAGTGGCATAAAATTTCAAATTTTCCTCAACAGTCAAATCGTGATACAGTGAAAACCTGCCTGCCATATATCCGACTATTTGTCTGATCTTTTTGTAGTTTTTTAATACATCCAGACCAAAAAGATCAACTTCTCCCCTGTC
>JAUXED010000138.1 GCA_030618105.1 Bacteroidota bacterium
TGGAAACGACTGAACTGTTAAAGAGAGTACGGAAAATTGAAATAAAGACCAGGGGATTATCCAGGCAGATATTTGCCGGTGAATATCATAGTGCTTTTAAAGGAAGAGGAATGGCGTTCAGCGAAGTTCGGGAATATCAGTATGGGGATGATATTAGAAGTATCGACTGGAATGTAACGGCTCGTTTTAATCATCCTTATATTAAAATATTTGAAGAGGAAAGAGAACTTACCGTAATGCTTCTGATCGATGTTAGTGGTTCAAGAGAATTCGGGAGCCGGTCGATGCTGAAAAAAAATATGATCACAGAGATCGCTGCTGTACTTTCGTTTTCGGCAATACATAATAACGACAAAATAGGTGTAATATTTTTTACGAATAAAGTTGAGAAATATATTTCGCCACAAAAAGGACGTAAGCATATTTTGCACGTGATAAGAGAGTTGATTAATTTTCAGCCGAAAAATAAAAATACTGACCTTTCTGAACCTCTGCGGTATCTTACAAATGTGATTAAAAAACGGTGTACTGCTTTTATCCTCTCAGATTTTATTGCTCCTGATTTTGAGAAGCCCTTGAGGATTGCCAGTAATAAACATGATGTTGCTGCATTAGAAATTTATGATAAAAGGGAAACCGGAATTCCCGATGTTGGTATGCTGAAACTTATTGATGCAGAATCGGGGTATGAAAAAATAATTGATACTTCAAATAAAGGAATCAGAGATATATATGCCGGCTGGTGGGATAAAAAACATCAAAAAGCATTGGAAGTATTTTCAAAATGTGGTGTCGATACAACTATGATATCCACTGATGAAGACTATGTAAAACCTTTGATAAAGTTGTTTAAACTGAGATGAAGAAGGGGATAGAGGGAGTAAAGGGTGTAGAGGGGATAGAGGGAATAGAGGGGATAGAGGGAATAGAGGGGATAGAGGGGAAGAGTGGGAAGTTGAACGTATAACATTTAAAATGAATGTATTATCAGTAATAATCATTAATGTTGAAAAAGTATAAAACAAATAGTATAGTCTTATTATTAATACTTTCCCTCTCGGGGATCTTATTCCAATTGTCAGGTGGATGCTTATATGCGCAGAATGTAGAAGTTGAAGCAAAAATCGATTCAAATAGTCTGCTTATCGGCGACCAGACTATCCTCTCATTAAAAATAATTCAACCTGACAGCATAAATGTTTTGTTCCCTGAGTTTACAGACACAATTACAGGGAGTATTGAAATAATTAACCGTACACCTCCTGATACATTGCATCTTGAAAATAAGCGGCTTGAAATATCAATGGAATATAAAATAACCTGTTTCGATAGTGGTTACCACCATATTCCACCTTTCGTTTTTCAATATAACAGGGACAGCATTATCGCTAACTGGGCAACTCAGCCTCTATTCATTCATGTTTCAAGAGTTGATATTGCTCCTTCCGATTCAAGTGAAGTAATTTTTGATATAAAATTACCACGTAAAATGCCAATTACTCTGTCTGAAATCCTTCCATGGATAATTGGAACAGTATTGGTTGGACTATTAGTATTTATCGTTGTTTATTACATTAAAAAGAGAAAAAAACAGGAGCCGTTATTTAAAATAAGAAAACCTGAGGAGCCTCCTCATATTATTGCTTTAAGGGAACTAGACAAACTGAAAGAGAATAAGTTATGGCAGAAAGGAAAAATAAAGCTGTATCATTCTGAATTAACCTGCATTATCAGGAAGTATATCGAAAGAAGATATCAAACAGGTGCTATGGAACAAACCAGTAATGAAATAATAGAGGCATTGGTAAAGAACGGATTTAATAATAATACGCAGCTCGGGCAGCTAAAAACACTTCTGTTTTCAGCAGATATGGTGAAATTTGCTAAGGCAAAACCATTGCCTGATGAAAATGAAACAGCTTTGCTTAATTCATATATTTTTGTTAATGAAACAAAACAAACATGGCAAAAAGAGTTGGATGATCAAAAAGAAGGGGGTAAAGGGAATAGAGGGGATAAAGGGAGTAATGGAGTAAAGGGGATAGAGGGAAAAGATGGAATATTGGAATGATGGAATATTGGAAGAATGGAATAAAATAATAAAAAACAGATTATTTACATGTTGGGAATGAGTAATATATCATTTTTAAATCCCGGGTTTCTTTATCTGCTTTTTCTGCTTATACCGGCAATTGCCTGGTATGTGCTGAAAAATAAAACCAACCGGGCAGGTATGAAAATATCTGCTTTGGAGGATCTTATTAGTGTACCACATACTTATAAGCATTACTTGCAGCATATTATTTTCGGATTCAGAGTTCTGGCAGTTGCTTTACTTATCATCGCCCTGGCAAGACCACAGTCGGTTGATAAGTGGGAAGATATTTCTACTGAAGGGATTGATATTGTTATGTCACTTGATATCTCAAGTAGTATGCTTGCCAGGGATTTTAAGCCCGACCGCCTTGAGGCATCGAAAGAACTTGCAACGGAATTTATTTCCGGTCGTAGTGATGACAGAATGGGGTTAGTCGTATTTAGTGGTGAAAGTTTTACCCAGTGTCCGCTGACTACCGATCATGCTGTTGTAATTAATATGATGCGTGATATTAAGACAGGAATAATTGAGGATGGAACAGCTATTGGAATGGGATTGGCAACCGCGATAAACAGATTGAAAGACAGCAAAGCTAAAAGTAAAGTGATAATTCTTATGACTGACGGGGTGAATAATATGGGTGAAATTGCTCCTGTTACTGCTGCGGAAATTGCACAGTCATTCAATATCCGGGTTTATACCATAGGAGTCGGATCAAGGGGAATGGCACCTTACCCTGTGCAAACTCCATATGGCAGGCAATACAGGAGTATGAAAGTTGAGATCGACGAGGAAGTTTTAAAGGATATTGCTGAAATAACGAATGGTAAGTATTTCAGAGCGACAGATAATTATCAGCTTAAACAAATTTACCAGGAAATTGATAAATTGGAAAAGTCAAAAATCGATGTAAAAGAGTTTAGGAAAAAAAGTGAGGAATACCTCCTTTTTGTAATTATAGCAGGTGTATTACTATTCATTGAAGTACTGGTGCGTAATACATTGCTAAAAGGTTTGCCTTAAATAAGGTTCATTTGGAAAATGGAATGATGGAAAAATGGAATAATGGAAGATTGGTAAGAAAGAAAGAATAGAAGAATGGAATAGTGGAACAAATATTTAGTGGGATTTTGTGCTTTCGTGACTTAGTGGCAAAAAAAAAGAATGCCACTAAAACACTAAGACACAAAATAGCACAAAAAGAAAATTGAATGAAGAAAGAATTGAACAATGGACAATGGAATAATGGTATGCTGGATTCCCCAGTATTCCATAATTCCAATATTCCAGTATTCCAATACTCCAGGAGAGCTACGTATTATACTGAAGAACCTTAATTAAATATTTGAACGTTACAAACTTTCAACCTTTTTATATGTTTCGTTTTGAAAATATAGAATTCATTTATTTACTGGTACTGATACCGGTATTGTTAGTTGTATTTATTATAGGCAGGAAGATCAGAAAGAGATCTTTGAAACGATTTGGTGACCCGGATATTTTAAATCAGCTTATGCCTTTCTTGTCAGTAAACCGTCCTGTTGTGAAATTTCTTTTTACCCTGTTTGCTTTGGTGTTTATTATTCTTGGAATGGCAAGACCGCAGTTTGGTTCAAAGCTTGAAGAGATTAAGAGGAAAGGTATTGAAATAGTAATTGCGTTGGATGTTTCTAATTCAATGCTTGCCGAAGATATTCAGCCAAACAGACTTGAAAAAGCAAAACAGGCAATTGAACGGCTTGTTGAAAAACTGGCTGATGATAAAATTGGTTTGATAGTATTTGCCGGTGATGCGTATGTTCAGATACCCATTACAAATGATTATGCATCAGCTAAAATGTTTCTTTCGTCCATTAATACACAGATAGTTCCCAAACAGGGTACCTCCATTGGTTCGGCAATAGACCTTGGGATGAATTCTTTTAGTCCTGATAACGAAGCAAGTAAGGCACTTATTATAATCACCGATGGCGAGGATCATGAAGATGATGTTGTTTCAATGGCAAAAGAGGCGGCTGAAAAGGGAATCGTTATACATGTAATTGGTGTGGGCACACCGGATGGTTCTCCGATTCCGGTCTATTCAGGAGGTCAACGCTCGTTCAGAAAAGACAGGGAGGGAAATACTGTTATTACAAAACTGAACGAGAAAATACTCCGTGAAATCACTTCCGCCGGAAACGGAAGCTATATTCGTGCCACAAATAGCCGGCTTGGACTGAATATGCTGTTTGATCAGATAAGTGCTATGGAAAAACAAGAGATGGATATCCGGAAATATTCTGAATATGATGAGAAGTTTCAGTATATGATAGGGTTAGCCCTGATTTTAATATTTCTTGATTTTATGCTTCTGGAAAGGAAAAATAAGTATCTTAAAGAGATAAAATTGTTTCAATGAGAAGTGCCTAAAGTGAACTAAAGTTGAATAAGGTGAGTAGTTGAGTAGGTAAGTAGGAAGAAATGAGTGAATGATAAAATGAGTAAATGAAAAGAATTGGAGTATATATAATAGCGTTATTAATAAGTACGACTGGTTTCGGTCAATCCGGGAAAAAGTATGTACGTGAAGGCAATAGAAATTTTGAAAAAAATGAATATGAAGAGTCTGAAGTATCATACAGAAAGGCAATAAACAAAGAAGCTGATCTTTTTGATGCAAACTTCAATCTTGGTGATGCATT
>JAUXED010000184.1 GCA_030618105.1 Bacteroidota bacterium
AAGCTTGCATGTACACCGGTATCGGTTCTTCCCGCACCAACAGTTTCAATTTTTTCCTGCAGCAAAGTTGACAAGGCATTGTTCAGCGTTTCCTGAACTGTAAGTGCATTTAGTTGAACCTGCCAGCCATGATAACGGGTGCCGTTGTATGATAAGTAAATGAAATACCTGCAGGGAGTTTTCTTTTGCATGAACGTCTATTTTATAAATAAACTCCAAGATTAATATTTTTCATGGAATTTCTCCCATATTCATTAAAAAAAACTCACGGGATGACTTCAAGTTACCCCATGAGTAAAAAATATAGAACGTACAAGACAGGTAACCAGTAATCAGCTTATCTTTTAACTTTTTTAACAAGAGAATACCGGATTTTTAATGAAATTTGTAAACATTTTTATAAAGGAAAAGTTTCATATTTCTTTTGATAATGTATAAACGATAGTAAATTTGTAAATTTCTGATACAAAAATTTAATAACCTATGAACAATACTATTAATATTAAAGAATTAAATGAGCGAATCGAAAAGGAGAGTGCTTTCGTTGAAATGATAAAAACCGAGATAAGTAAAGTAATTATCGGACAGAAACATTTACTGGACGGATTGCTGATCGGATTGTTATCCAACGGACATATACTTCTTGAAGGTGTGCCGGGCCTGGCTAAAACCCTGGCAATTACCACATTGGCTAAAACTGTTAAGGCTAAATTTAACAGAATTCAATTTACTCCCGACCTGCTGCCTGCCGATTTAATTGGTACTATGATCTACAGTCAGAGAAAAGAAGAATTTATAGTTAAAAAGGGGCCGGTATTTTCCAATTTTATTCTTGCTGATGAAATAAACCGTTCTCCTGCTAAAGTTCAAAGTGCACTTCTTGAAGCAATGCAGGAAAGACAGGTTACAATTGGATCTGTAACCTATCCCCTTGAAGAACCATTCCTCGTTTTGGCAACTCAGAATCCAATTGAACAGGAAGGTACTTATCCGTTGCCGGAAGCCCAGGTTGACAGGTTTATGCTTAAAGTGGTAATAGATTACCCTAAAAAAAATGAAGAAAAAATGATTATCAGGGAAAACCTTGAAAAAGTATTCCCCGTGGCAAATACCATTCTCGATCCTGCTGATATTCTGAAAGCCAGGGATGTTGTTAAAGATGTATATATGGATGAAAAAATTGAACAATATATCCTTGATATAGTTTTTGCAACAAGATATCCGGAAGAATACAAACTGCCGGTATTTAAAAATATGATTAATTATGGGGGATCACCAAGGGCAAGTATCTACCTTGCTATGGCTGCCAAAGCTTATGCCTTTATCAGACGCAGAGGGTACGTGATCCCAGAAGATGTCAGGGCAATTTGTAATGATGTTCTTCGTCACAGGATTGGACTTACATATGAAGCCGAAGCTGAAAATGTAACATCGGTGGATATTGTAACTGAAATTCTTAATACTGTAGAAGTACCATAACGGTCTGATATTTGAACGGTATAATGAAAGATTAAAAGAATTAATAAAAGACTGTTTCGATGAACAGAATTATTTTGATATCATTTCTGCTTTTAATAGCTGGAGCCGGGATAAGCCAAACCCTGGTTGGGTATCATAGCGATGATATTAAAAAGATTATGAGAGAAACTCAGAATGAATTCAGACTGAATGACAATACGAAAAATGAGTATTATAACTACCTTAAGTTTGAAAACAGGTTCGGAACAAAAACTTTGTTGTGTTTCCTATCTGAAAATGATACCTGTACATATACGAAGATAATGTGTGATTACAGTGAACTTAATGAAACACTTGGGATGCTTAATAAAAAGTATCAAATGGTAAACGAAAATAAGTGGATTGAGGAAAAGAATGGTGATAAATTCAATATCAGTCTTAAAAGGGAGAATTGGTATTTTACACTC
>JAUXED010000003.1 GCA_030618105.1 Bacteroidota bacterium
ACAATAAATATAAATATCAAATTTTTCTTAAAAAAGATTTTTATAAATGCCAGAAAGAGAAAGAATTGTAAAGATAAATATTGAAGAGGAAATGAAATCGGCATATATCGACTATTCGATGTCGGTTATTGTTTCCAGAGCATTACCGGATGTTCGTGATGGGCTGAAACCTGTACACAGGCGTGTATTGTTCGGTATGTCAGAGATTGGACTTTATTCAAATCGACCTTATAAGAAATCTGCAAGGATAGTGGGGGAGGTTTTGGGTAAATATCATCCACATGGCGACTCGTCTGTTTATGAAGCAATGGTAAGAATGGCACAACCGTGGTCATTACGTTATCCTCTTGTAAATGGTCAGGGTAACTTCGGCTCTGTTGACGGGGATAGTCCTGCTGCTATGCGTTATACTGAAGCCCGGCTTCAAAGAATTGCTGAAGAAATCCTGAGGGATCTTGATAAAAACACTGTTGATTTCCAATTGAATTTTGATGACACCCTTGAAGAACCCACAGTACTTCCTACACGCATACCTAACTTATTAATTAATGGTGCATCAGGGATTGCTGTAGGAATGGCGACAAATATACCACCTCACAATCTTTCAGAAGTGATTGACGCAACAATTGCATATATCGATAATAATGAAATTGAGGTTGATGATTTGATGGAGTATATTAAAGGACCTGATTTTCCTACCGGCGGCATCATCTACGGGGTGCAGGGTATAAAAGAAGCATTTTTAACAGGGAGAGGAAGACTGGTGGTAAGGGCCAGGACTGAAATTGAAACTACTCCTTCAGGAAGAGAACGGATAGTGGTATCAGAGATACCCTATATGGTGAATAAAGCAGATATGATCAAAAAGACGGCTGACCTGATCAATGAAAAGAAAATTGAGGGTATATCTTATATCAACGATGAGTCGGACCGCGAGGGAATGCGGATAGTTATTATCCTTAAAAGAGATGCTACATCAAATGTCGTACTGAATAAATTATTCAAATATACCCAGTTACAGAACTCATTTAACGTAAATAACATTGCTCTTGTAAATGGTCGGCCAAGATCATTGACATTAAAGCAGATGATATCTTATTTTGTTAAACACCGCCACCAGGTTGTTATAAGGCGTATCAAATATGAACTTGAACAGGCAAAGAAAAGGGCTCATATCCTTGAGGGATTGCTGATTGCACTTGACAATCTTGACGATGTTATCAAACTGATAAGAAAATCGAAAACCCCCGATGAGGCAAAAACAGGTCTTATAAAGAATTTTGAACTGACAGAAATTCAGGCTAAAGCAATACTGGATATGAGACTACACCGCCTTACCGGTCTCGAAAGAGATAAGATAAGGGAGGAGTATAAAAACCTGATGAATTTGATAGAGCATCTGAATGACATATTATCAGATGAAAGTCTTCAGATGAAAATTATCAGGGATGAACTTTTTGAGATAAAAGAGAAATTTGGCGATGAACGCAGAACTGAGATTGTGCCTAATGTTGAGGAGTTTGATCCTGAAGATTTTTATGCTGATGAAGATATGGTTATTACCATTTCCAGGCTTGGCTATATTAAACGTACGCCACTGGCTGAGTTCAGACGGCAGGGGAGAGGTGGTATCGGTTCAAAGGGAGGAACAACACGCGATGAGGATTTCCTTGAACATTTATATATTGCCTCTATGCATAATACTATGCTGTTTTTTACAAAAAACGGTAAATGCTATTGGCTCAAAGTATACCAGATCCCCGAAGGGTCGAGAATATCTAAAGGCCGGGCAATACAGAATATTCTAAATATTGAACCAAATGATTTTGTCAGGGCTTATATTAACGTGCAAAAGCTTGATGACGAAGAATATATCAACAACAATTTTATAATCCTTGGCACCAGAAAGGGTGTAATAAAGAAAACAACACTTGAAGCATATTCCCGTCCGCGACAAAACGGTATAAATGCAATTAATATCAGGGAAGGAGATGAGTTACTTGAAGCTAAACTTACCAATGGGAATCATGAGATTATGATGGCAGTCAGGTCAGGCAGGGCTATCAGGTTCCATGAAAGCAAGGTCAGGCCTATGGGAAGAACCGCTTCCGGTGTAAGAGGTATTACGCTTGGCTCCGGTAACGATGAAGTGATTGGAATGGTCGCTGTTGAGGAAGAGAAGGAAGACATACTGGTGGTTGCTGAAAAAGGTTACGGAAAACGCTCAAAGATAGGCGGTTACAGAATCACTAACCGTGGTGGAAAGGGTGTTAAAACCCTGAATATCACTGAGAAAACAGGAGCATTAATTGCTATGAAGGGGGTGCTTGATACTGATGACCTGATGATAATAAACCGCTCGGGACTTACAATCAGGGTTGCTGTTTCGGAGTTAAGAGTTATGGGCCGTACAACCCAGGGTGTCAGGTTAATAAACCTCAAAGAGGATGATTCGATCGCTGCCGTAGCCTATGTTAAGGTCAACGATGAAGATGAGCCGGAAAATGATTCTGAATCTTCTGAAAAAGAGGAGAAATAGAAGAAAATATAGTCACATTTATAAAATGGCAAGGTACTTGTTGGAGGTAATTTAGTAAATGTAGCCATTCGAAAATGAAACAGATTTCACCAATATTACTTGTTTTACTTATATCTCTGGGTGGATGCTCAACAAAACGGTATGTTAGGCAAGTTGAACATCTTATTGATGATGGGAAGCTTGAAGATGCCAGGGAACTGATTCATTTGGCAACTGATTCAACTGTCAATAATCAATGGGCAAAAACATACCTGGTTTATGGTAAACTGGCGCAAACAGCAGCAACATCAAAGAAAAAAAAAGACCGGGATTTGTTTGAAAACCCATTGCAGCTCGCGTATAAAAACTATATAAAAGCACTGGATCTGGATGAAAAGGGAAAGCTTGATAATTCAGTGAGTCTTTTGTGGCCTAAGTTGTCGAATGACTTTGTTGACAAAGGAGTAAAAGCTTTTAAAGCCCGGAAATACAGGGAGGCAATGATCAGTTTTGAATATGTGATTAAAATTGCTGAATATGATATTTTTAAAGATTTGGTTGATACAGGCATAATATACAATGCAGGTCTGGCAGCATATAATGCAGAAATATATGAAAAAGCGGTAAAGCACTTCACTACATGTAAGGAAATGGATTACGGAGGGGTTAACCTGTACCTATTGTTGAAGAATACTTATGCTTCGATGAATGATTCAGTTAATATATTGCAGATTCTTAAAGAAGCGTTTGAAAAATTTCCTGAAGAGAAAGAAGTACTGGTTCAACTGGTAAATTACCATATCTCTGCCGGTATGAATAATGAAGCTCTTGATTTTCTGAAGATCGCTAAAGAAAAGGACCCCGATAATGCTACCTATTTCTTTGCAGAAGGTTTAATTTACGACAGGATAGGAAAGGTTAAAAATGCAAAGAATGCTTATCAGAGATCAATTGATCTTGATCCGGACCTGTTTACTTCTCAATATAACCTGGGAGCACTGATTTTTAACCAGGGAGTAATAATGGTTGAAGAAGCCAACAAAATAC
The DNA here is from genome assembly GCA_030618105.1 of Bacteroidota bacterium. Taxonomy (GTDB): domain Bacteria; phylum Bacteroidota; class Bacteroidia; order Bacteroidales; family VadinHA17; genus JADFUQ01. The sequence continues at coordinate 3,566 of JAUXED010000003.1, forward strand.
TTGATAACGAGAAATACACAGCAGCAAGAGAAGCTGCCGATTTACAGTTTGCAGAGGCTTTACCATATCTCGAAAAGGCACATGAACTAAATAAAGATGACATCGATACAATGGAAACACTAAAATTGATATATTACAGGCTAAAAATGATGGATAAATATAGGCGGATAGATATAGAATTACAAAATTTTAAACGAGGAAATTAGTGATTAATAAAAAAAAATAATAAAATTGTAAAAACTTAATACTTTAGAACTTAAAACCGAAAACAAAATGAAACGAATTATTCTTACTATTTTAATGAGTATAATCCTGGTTCTTGGCGTAACAGCTCAGAAGAAGTATGTCAAACAGGCTGAAATTCATATCGATAAGGATGAATTGAAAGAAGCTAAGACAAAACTTGATATGGCTCTGCAGGATGAAAAAAGTAAAGACTGGGGAAATACATATTTTGTATATGGCAAACTGGCCCAGGCAGCAGGGGTTTCAGAAAATGAAGAGTTCAAAAAGTTATTTGATATTCCTTTCAAAATAGCTTATGAAAATTATCTGAAAGCCATTGAATTGGATGAGAAAATGAATAATGCCGTTAATATGCAGCTACCGTTATTATCAAATTCTGTTATAAATAAAGGCATTGAGGGATTCCAAACAAAGGATTATCCTTCAGCATTGGATGCATTTGAATTTGCTCTGAAAGTAGGGGAGAATGATATATTTGGCGGTGCAGCTGATACAAGCATAATATATAATGCCGGTTTAGCTGGTTATAACGGCGAGATGTACGACAAAGCCATTACGCATTTCAAAACATGCAAGGAATTAGGATATGGCGGTCCGGATCTCTATCTTCTTCTCAAGAATTGTTATCTGGAAAATGAGGATTCAATAAATGCTGTCGTAATTCTTCAGGAAGCGTTCGAAGCATTTCCCGGGAATGAAGCTGTTCTGGTTCACCTGGTTAATTATTATCTGACATCAGGCAAAAATGAGCAGGCACTTGAATATCTTACGATTGCCAAGGAGAATGATCCTGAAAATGCAACATATTATCATGCAGAAGGTGTTTTATATGATAAAGCAAATGAATCGGAGAAAGCAATGAAAGCATACCTGAAAGCTGCTGAGTTTGATCCGGCATATTTTGATACACAATACAATATCGGGGCTCTTTTATTTAATAAAGGTGTTACGATGGTTGAAATAGCCAACGCGATAATGGATAATAAGGAGTACGAGAAAGCAAAAAAGGCTGCAGAGGAACAGTTTGCAAAAGCTTTACCTTACATAGAGAAAGCGCATGAACTTAATCCGGATGATATAGCAACAATGGAAACATTAAAAATTCTCTATTATCGTATGCAGATGATGGAAAAACATGAAGCAATAGTAAAGAAGCTTAGTGAAGTAAAAGTTGTAGAATAATTTTGGATAAATAGAAAAAGGGGAGTATAAAATAATTACTCCCCTTTATTAATATATTTTCTATTTAACATAATATTTATTATGGGGCAAACGCAGTAAATTTACGATCAGCTCTGCTGATTAACATAACATCAGCTATGTGACTTTAGTTACATAGCGGCACAGATGTTATGTTAAAGTAAATTTGCGATCCATTTAACACCAGTCCTATATCGGTACAGATTTTATGTTAAAAAGATTCCCGGTTGGATTTATTCAATGCCTTGCCTTGCCAACACACCTACTGATTAAGATAATTTCAGATATAGCGACTGCACAACAGTCCTATCTCAATGCTTTACGTATTTGTCAGCTATAATTAAGAATTATATTAAATTGATCGCTTAACTCAACGAGACCTGGATATTTGAAATTAACTTGACCAATGGTTTGAAAATTCGTCTATACGTTAAGTTGTTGATTTGTTTTGTTGTTGTTGTTCTGAGAAAGTCAGGCAATTGTCAGACGACTGTGAATCTGTCGATTTCAGAACCGAGGACGGTTTTACCGGACGAACTCGCCGAAGACAATATCGATTAACGAATGTTGATTCTTAATTTGACTTCTTAAATCGTAAATCGTTAATCGATGTTCGATATTAATTATTAGTTTTCTAGATCCTTGTACCTTGAGTCTTGCTTCTTCTCTCCGTACCTCATACCATTTCATTAACCGGCATTTATTATTATGTTAAACAGAACTCTTTTAACCCTATATACAACCCTATATATAACCCTGGACATCAACCTATTATTTATCAAACCTATAATATACTGATATGCAATTACTTACAAGCATGATTATGAAAAATAACGTTATTAATAACGGCATTAATTACGTTATTAATAACGTAATTATTTTAAAAGTTAATTTGGTTGATAAGTCTGACTGGCGGCGGTCAGGGTTTATTAAGCTGAAAGAATGTCAAGATGCTAAACCGGGTACAGGTAACCCGGAAACAGATACCTCCTACCCTCGTTTGGTCTATAATTCGTCATTATTTTGAATAGCCTCCGAGGGCCTTACTCCCCCGTTTCTTAATTCCCGGATTCGTTTGAGGGTTTTTTTGTTTCGGATGGATGATCAATTGTTTTTATTACTCATTTTTTTTTGATCTTGGATTAAAAAAGTATTAATTTGGCATTGCAATTATACCATATTATAGAGATATATCTCCAAATAGATATAACATATATGCGACACATTTTATTAGCACTTAACTGTTAATAACCTATGAATCTTAATAACTAATCCAGAAAAAGGATAAGTGGCTGAAATTGTATGAACAAAATTCTAAAAAGAATGATTATGTGCACCTCCCCCTCCCTTAGAATTCTTAAAAAAGTATATAAAAATCGATTTAAAGAAGGAACGGTATATATTGAAGGGAAAAAATTCGGTTCTATAAAAGAGCTTAAAGATGCAGCTTGGGAGATAGATCAAAATACATCAATTCATTTTATAACACATGTTATTGTTAAGGATGGCAAAAAAAAAGAAATTGGAATTAACGTACAACTCACTAAAATTGGTTTAAATCACATGGATAGATATACTGAAATGAAATCAAGGCGTGCGCATAATATAATAATAATTGTAATAACTGGATTAATGGCTCTATTGACAGGTGTAAATATTTGGTTGAGTTTTAGATAAAATATTCAACTGGTAAAGAAAAAAGATGGAAGGGTGAATAATTCGATGGATTAATTACAGAGGATTGAGAAATCGGAACACTAATAAAATTTATTGAATAAATGGATGAAAAAATAAAATCCAGAATCCACGACATTATGTATGATTATTTTGAAAAAAATGATTTAATTCCAAAAAATCAGATAAAAAAACAGGAATTTAAGAAATTAGAGGAACATGTAAAATATGTTCTTGAGACTCATGATCAATACAAAGAAGAAATACCAGACCTTAAAATAAAAATCCTTGAAATACTGGCAGAAGAAATTTTTTAATTATTAATATTGATCACCATCAAAAACAATATTAGTATCCATGGCTGGCAACAATAGAAATAATGTTATGATCAGGATCCTACCGTCAAAAACGCCGGGCCTGCAGTACGTTAAGTATACCAGTTTGCTCATTTGTGGAATAAAATACTATATGTTAGTGAAAAGGTGTTTTACAATTTATTACATTTATTATTGATATGGCTAAAAACTTATGGAATCGCGAACAGTTGATACTTGCAGTCAAGTTGTATTGTGAACTTCCATTCGGGAAAATGCACAGAGGGAATCCAAATATCATTTCCATGGCTAAAGTTATTGGCAGGACTCCTTCTGCAGTGGCCAGAAAACTTGTAAACTTTGCGAGTTTTGATCCGAGTTTGCAAGAAAGAGGAATTAAAGGACTAACTCATGCAAGTAAGCTGGATAAGGAAATATGGGATGAATTCTATAATGATTGGGAAAGTCTGGCTTTTAAAAGTGCAAAACTGTTAGCAAATATTGAAAACAAATCTTTAGAGAAAATTTACAATATTCCTGAAGAAGAATTCCCCAAAGATGGAAAGGAAAAGGAGAGACTTGTGAAAACACGAGTAAATCAATCTTTTTTCCGAACAAATATTTTAACTTCATATAATTTCACTTGTTGTATTACCGGATTAATGAATACAAAACTATTGATAGCAGGTCATATCATTCCTTGGTCAGAAGACAAATCCAATCGTTTAAATCCAAGAAATGGTCTATGTTTAAATGCGTTACATGATCGTGCGTTTGAATATGGGCTAATTACAATTACACCGGATTATACAATTCATGTTTCTAAATCCTTAAAAGAGAAAGAAGATGAAAGTGTCGAAAAATATTTTTTAAAGTATGATAACAAAGAAATAATATTACCATCAAGATTTCTGCCAGATAAAAAATTTTTAATTTATCACAATGAAAAGTTTAAAGACCAATATTAAATTTAACTATGAGTACAGAGATGCTGGAAATTATAAGCAATTTGGTTCAATTGTTTTTGCAAATCCAAGTAACATATTAGATTTAGAATCATTAGAAAAAACGATTCGGTACAATTTTTTTGATGCTGAATTTTTCTACCCATTTAAACTTTCTATTCCTTCACTTCACTTTGACAACTGGAATACTGAATTAGATCATTTTTGGTATCGATTTGAATCTGTAGAACATTCACGAGTAACTCCAAACGATCTAAAAAGCAGAACAATTGAACAGTTTATTTCGGAGATATCTGTATTTGCGAAAGAATATTAAGTAACTTGCTTGTACAATTTGATATCGGAAACACCAAAATCTTTTAATAAACTAAATCGTTACTTGCAATGGTTTTATTCATTGTATATAAGTTGAATTTAATCACTCCGCACACATTTCGCTCCGTTTCGCTCTTTAAAAAAAGTGCTAGGTTCAGGCAGGTAATCAATGGGGAATAAAACTTTTTCTCCCCCTCTCCTACTATTTTTTTAATATTTCTATTCCTGAATAAAAGGAAAGAAAACATTTTTAGCTTCCTAAGCTATATTAATCATGACGAGCTTCGCTGTCAGGATAGGCATAACGCAATACATTATGTGGCTTTTGTAGGGAATTTTCGCCCAGCTCTGCTGGTTAACATAAAATCAGAAGTTGGCTGCGCAGCAAGCCCAATATCGGTGCCGCTAGCGAACAACCTGGCAAAATTATCCACCGGATGTTTAACTTTAGTAAATGAGTATAATCATCCTTTGTTGATAATCTCCAACAACTTGGATTTTAATAATTTAACTCTTTCTGATTGTGTTTCAGGCTCTAAATGACACAATATACCCTCCTCCATTTCCTTATCAAATAGCCTTACGAATTCGTTTATCAGGTATTTCCGAACATCTTTTGGTGCTTCTGATATATCATTCACAAGATTTACTCGGTTATCAAGTACATAAATGATATCTTCAAAATCATGGCTGGTCCGTGGATCTTTGCCTCTATCATGATAGGCTGTAAACTTTGAAGCCAGAAAAAATGCAACTGACAATATTTTTATTGTCAGGGTTTCATTAAGCTTATGCGATTCCAAATGTTTGAATCCAGACTCAAACCATTCATTCGCCTGGGCCCACCCTACCTCTTTAGTTGCCATAACATCTAACAAAACACCATCGCAATCGAATCTGCACATTATCTTCTCTTCAGTTGCCGGATAAATTCCCTTTTCTGCCAGTTGTTCCTGAATCCTGGTCAACTCAGCAAATGATGCGATTTCTAAAGTAATATCAACATCTTTTGTTGGCCTGACTTCATCAGCAGCAGGATCATCAGCATATATACTAACCACGGCACCTCCAACATATGCAACATTATTGTTAAGATCGCCAAGTGCTTTAGCAACTTTTTTAACGGCAGCAATGTTTATATCGTCGTTTTTACCCATTAGCCAATTCGTTTTTTTATTTCATTAAAAGCAAGTTTCTTTTCTCTGGATTTACCTACTCTTAAGGCATCTGTTAAAGCCAATAGTTCATACAGTAGATTGTCTTTTTTTGCAGCTTGTACAACTCCCGGGTGAAGTGGCTCGATGGATTGTCCTCTCGATATTCCATGAGCATCAAGCCATACAAAATTTTCACTACTCTGAATCAGATTATTTAAAGGTGAAGCAGAATGTGCTGTTGGCATGCCTCTTACGATCCTCCCGGGGATTGCCGGAAACACATATTTTAAACCATGTTCAACAAATTCTAAAAATGCCTGACGCATTAGCTTTTTCTTTGAAGAATCAAGCAATTCAGCCATTTGTGAGCGATTTAGTGATTCACTCACCTCACTGCTACTAATATGAAGATCAGTAGCAATATCTTTACCCAGACAGGGTTCTGTTTTGGCTGAAGCAATTTTTAGTAAAATAACCACATCTTGTGGACGCATTCCATTGTGTTTTTTCATATTTTTCTCTATTAATTCGCGATTCGCGATTCGCGAATTACAAATTTATAATAATTTACAGAAAAACCAAGAGTAAAAGTTTTGTTCCCCGGTAGAAATAATTCATCAGCTTTGCGTCCAGCAGGTCTTCAGGACTTACCGATTATTATTTATACCACTCAATAAATATATTTTTTGCCTGATATCTTCAGGAAAATCATTTAGCTCTTCAATAGCTATTACTTCATCAGCCAGTTGTGCAGCAATAATATGCAGGTACCAGGAACCTGTCATTCTGTTATACCGTCTTGCAATATGTTTATCGTGGCTGGTGAGCGATTTTCAACACATAACTGGTGCTTCTACCTCCACCCGGCTCCTTGACCAGTATTTCTTTGTCAATTAAATCCTGAATATCTCTCAAGGCAGTATCCTGTGAGCATTTGGAAATTTTGGCCCATTTTGAGGTAGTAAGTTTGCCATAAAAATCATCCAACAGTTTATTAATCATCAATTTCTGCCGTTCATTGATAATAGTTGTTGCATGTTTTCCCCAAAATTTTGCTTTAGTCAATACCTTTCCCAGAGTTTCATCTGTAGCCTCTAAAGCTCCGGTTAAACATTCAAAAAACCATAAAAGCCAGCTGGTAACATCCATTGATCCACTTTGGGTTTTTCCCAGAATTTCGTAATAAGCTTTTTTCTGACGTTCTATTTGTGCTGACATACTATAAAATCGCTGGTTCGTTTTATCAGCCCTGGAGAGTTGCATGTCGGCAATTGCACGGGCAATTCTTCCGTTGCCATCATCGAATGGATGAATTGTTAAAAACCATAAATGTGCGAGACCAGACTTAATTACCGGTTCAATAGTGGTTTCCCTATTAAACCACTTAATAAAACGATTCATCTCTTTGTCCACTATATCGGCAGAGGGTGCTTGATAATGCACCTTTTCTTTACCCAGAGGACCTGATACTACCTGCATAGGACCCGTTTCATCTTTTCGCCAATCAGCTATAGTAATTTTATGCATTCCGCTTCTTCCGGTTGGAAACAAAGCAGCATGCCAGCTACATAATCTTTCCTTTGTTAAGGGTTGCTCGTGTTTTTGAGTTGCATCCAGCATCATTTCAACTACGCCTTCAACATCCCGATCGGATGATACTAAACCTGATATATCCATTCCAAGACGCCTGGCTATTGATGATCTGACCTGATCGGAATCCAGGAACTTCCCCTCAATTTCATTAGATTTTACGATGTCAATTGTTAAAGTTTCCAGCATAGCTTCTTCCCTCAGGGAAAAACCCATTGCCTCCATTTTACCTATTAATTTACCTTGTAAATTTCTTGCCTTACTCAAAGGAATCAGTAACAATTTATGGTTCCAGATAAAATCCGGCCAGCTTGTGTTTTGATATATATACATAATTATTCTCCGTAATATTTGCGGTAAATATACATTTTATTCTATGCACCTGCAAATTAATCTCCGTATATTTTGCGGAGATAATTAAGGTTATTCTCCGCGTATTCAATATCTCTGGCAAGAACGTTCGCCGAAAAGTTTTGTCCCGACCCGGACGATATTAGCCCCTTCTTCGATGGCAATTTCATAACTGTTACTCATGCCCATGGAAAGATAGCGCATTTCTACATTGGGTATTCCTGCTTTGCTTAATCGATCGAATGCAAATTTGGTGGCTTTAAAATATTGCCTTGCATCTTCCGGATTTCCAAAACGAGGTCCCATAGTCATTAATCCTTGAACATGCAGGTTCGGTAAGCTACTTATCTGTTTTACTAATTTGTCAACATTATCAGGTAAAACGCCGGTTTTATTCAACTCTTTTCCGCTATTGATTTCAATAAGCACCGGCATAATCTTGTTTATTGCAGTACACCGTTTATTTACTTCTTCAGCAAGTTTAACTGAGTCAATTGTTTCAATCATGTCAAACAGATCAACAGCATTTTTTACTTTATTCCGCTGCAGATGCCCTATCATATGCCATTGCACTTTATTCCCGATAATTTGATGCATCCGTTCAGCTTCCTGCAGGTAATTATAACCGAGTATTTTAATACCGGCATCTATAGCAGCCTGAACTTCTTCAGGTAATCTGGTTTTTGCCGCGGCAACCAGTAAAACCCCCGCCGGAAGTGAATTCCGGATTTCAGATACAGATTCATTAATTGAATTTAATTGCATTTTATAATCTTTTTTATTGAAATTTAATTTTACCAGTTGCCAACTTGCTAACTGTTTTCCATGTTATTCAATTAATATGGGCTAAAGCCCTATTGAGTTGGTTGTATTCATAATCCGTCAGCTAAAGCAGACGGCAATCCAGGTCAGATAAAAAACCGCTTGCAAATAGCTGACTGATTGCCAACTGCCAATTTGCCAACTGCCAACTATTATCTAATTATTATTAAGACCTGAAAATTAAGTTTTTTTTAATCAATTAACGAAGCTATATTCTTAATTTATAGATTCTGAAAAAAATATTTATATTGTAATCATATAAAAATCATCCTTCATTGCATCTAACCTTATTCATAAACTAATGAAAACCAATTTATTCCGTAAGCCAATAACATGGATTGTTATTGTTGCAATTGCTGTAGTCAGTGCAATTTATGCTTTCAATAATTTTGACAAGGCTAATCCGATTGTCAGTCTTGATATTAAAATGAACCGTGAAACAGCTCTTGAAAAAGCTGCTTTTCTTGCAGGGGAATCATTACTGGGACCTCTGGAATATAAAACGGCTGCTGTTTTTAAAAACGATAATTCTTTCCAGAATTTTGTTGAACTGGAAGCCGGAGGTCTCGAAAAATTCACCGAGGTACTTGAAACAGGTTTGTATAGTTCATATAACTGGAAAGTCAGGCATTTCAAGGAGCATGAACCAAACGAAGTGATTTTTTCTTTTACTCCCGCCGGTGAAATTTATGGTTTTTCGGAAAAACTGGCTGATTCGGAAGAAGGAGCTGCTCTTGTAGAGGATGAAGCATTGAGAATAGCAACAGATGAATCCCAAAAGCATTGGAATGTAAATTTTGCCGGTTATGAGCTTGTTGAAAAGTCGAAAGAAGAGGTTGAGAGTGGAAGAATAGACCATACTTTTGTATATGAGCGTCAGGATGAACAAATTGGAGAAGGAAGGTACAGGCTGCAATTAAAGGTAAGTGGCGATAAACTCACGCGGTTAAGACATTTTGTAAAGATACCTGAAGAGTTTGACCGGCGATATTCAGAAATGCGTTCCAATAACGATACAGTTGCGCTGTTTGGTACAGTTGGACTTGTGGTAGTTTACGGTCTTGGAGGAGTATTTGTCGGACTGTTTTTCTTGCTTCGCCGCAGGAGGCTTATCTGGAAACCGGCTGCAAAATGGGGAGTTCTTATCGCGTTAGGTTCGGTTTTTCTTGTCACTATTAACGAGATTCCACTATCATGGTTTAGCTATGATACATCTACCTCTGCCGGTAACTTCTTATCAAGTTCTATAATAAATGGATTCCTACTGGCATTAGGTATGGGAGCAATTTTCGCCCTCACATTTATGGTAGCCGAAGGTCTGGGACGCTCTGCTTTCCCCAGCCATGTGCAGCTTTGGAAAGCATGGGGAAGTAAAACAGGAGGTTCCTTATCTCTCCTTGGGCAGACAATGGCAGGTTATCTGTTTATGGTGATAATGATAGGTGTTGATGTGTTGTTCTATGTTGTAACCAAAAAATTTGGCTGGTGGAGCCCGGCAGGTAACCTGTCTGATCCGAATATCCTGGCAAGTTATATGCCCTGGTTTAATTCTATCGGGATCTCTCTTCAGGCAGGATTTTGGGAAGAGTCACTTTGCCGTGCAATTCCGCTGGCAGGAATAGTTTTGCTTACCCGCAAATCCAGGTTCAAGAATTACTGGATCGTCCTGGTACTTGTAGCCCAGACATTAATTTTCGGGGCTGCTCATGCCAACTATCCGCAGCAGCCTTCTTATGCCCGTATCATTGAAATGATCATTCCGTTTGTTATTATTGGTTTGATATATTTTGGATATGGATTAATACCTGTAATTATTGCTCATTTTGCAGTTGATGTTTTCTGGTTTTCACTACCTCTGTGGGTAGCAGAATCACCAGGTATTTGGACAGATCGGATATTGGTACTATTTTTCTTATTCGTGCCCTTGTGGATTATACTCTATTTCAGAATAAGAAATAAGAAATGGACAGAAGTTCCTGATGAACTCAGGAATAGAGGATGGGAACAACCCGGTGAACCTGAAGAGAAGATTCAGAAAGAAATAGAAGTACAACCTGAACGAAAATCATATACCCGATTATTGATCCCTGCAGGAATTGCAGGTCTGGCTCTGTGGCTCCTCTTCACCCCTTTTACACAGGATGCACCAAAACTTGATATATCAAAAGAGCAAGCCGGTGAAATAGCTATTAAAACATTAAAGGAAAGATTTAATGTTGATCCTGAAGAATGGACGGTTTTAACAGGTATAACCGATAATGCCGGCTTGCAACATAAATTTATCTGGCAGGAAGCAGGGAAAGAAAATTATGAGAAATATCTTGGAGGTTTTCTTTCTCCGCCGAGATGGTCGGTAAGACTGGTGAAAAGGGAAGGAAAAGTTGAAGACCGGGCTGAAGAATACCTTGCGAATGTTGATGTAGAAGGGAATATGCTTGGTTTCAGTCATGTAATTCCAGAAAAGCGGGAAGGTGCTTTCCTGGAACAAACAGATGCTCAGGCTTTGGCAGACTCTGTATTAATTGAAGTACTTGGTATAGAAAGAGAAAACCTGAAAGAGATATCTGTTACACCAAAGATGCTGGAGAATCGCAGGGATTGGACCTTTGTGTATGCTGACACATTAAGCTATACATTGGATAAAGGTCAGGGAAGATACCGCATATCAATTGCCGGTAATAAGCTTATTTCAATATCTTCCTATGTTCATGTACCGGAAGAATGGGAAAGAGCGTATGAAGACAGGCAAAGCAAACGGAGTATTATTAAAACAATCGGGAGTGTTTTTTCAATTATCTTGCTTATTGCAGGTATGATTTGGGGTATTGTAAGGTGGACCAGGAAAAAATTCTCTGTAAAATTATTCCTGTACTTCGTAATTGGACTGCTTGGCTTGTTTATTCTTGACAGCTTTCTTACATGGGATTCTGTAATGTTCGGTTATCAAACCAGTTTACCATGGTCGAATTTTGTTACAATGTTTATTGTTTTATTAGGGATAGCCGGCTTATTCTCTTCAGCAGGTCTTGGTATTATCGGGGGTATGTCAGTTAATCTGGTTCCCGCGAAAATTTCAGATAAGTATAACTGGCTTAAAGCAATCGGGCTTGCTTTGGGACTGTTAGGACTAAATGCCCTGTTGTTAAAATTTGAAATAAAAACCTCTCCTTTCTGGGCTGATTTTGAAGCTTCAAATTCAAGGTTACCTATTGTTAGTACAGGCATTGGTGATATTCAAAACTTTATAGGCATTACCGGTATTCTATTAATACTTTATTTTGGACTTAATACTTTTACAAAAAAATGGTCTGAATCGAAATGGTTGTTTGGCGGACTAACCGTTCTTGCAGGTATATTGATCCAGGCTGCTTCGCTTGACAATTATATCTTCTGGATTGTATCAGGATTACTCACGGGTTTGATATTGCTGGGGTTATACATTTTGTTTATACGCTATCATTTTGAATGGATACCTGTAATTGCCGCAGTATCTGTTATTCTCGGAATTGTAAAAAATATTTTAATAGGTCCAATTCCCTCAGCATTGAGCGGAGGAATACTGGGAGTTTTTATTATTGGTCTTTTTGCATGGTGGTGGTATACTGAATTTGCAAAGGTTGAGTAAGTTGATCAAACTTTCAATTGATCAATATTTTTATTATTTTAGTAACTTGGTTCGTTCAAAAACTTAAAAGGACATTTCCGAAATATTTTCACTTTAGTCATGAGAGAAAAATACAGAATCCTGTTTGAATCTTCAAGAGATGCAATAATGTTGCTTGCCCCGCCTGACTGGTTATTTACCGCAGGAAACAAAGCTACACTCGAAATGTTCGGGGCAAAGAATGAAAAAGAGTTTTCTTCTAAAACCCCTGGTGATCTATCTCCGGAATACCAACCTGACGGACTGCTTTCTTCTGAAAAAGCCCGAAAAGTGATAGGAAAGGCGATGCGAAACGGTTCGCATTTCTTCGAATGGACACATAAAAAAATTAATGGTGATGAGTTTCCTGCAAATGTTTTGTTGACCAGGGTTGAATTGGAGGGCAAAAAAATATTAACAGCAACAGTAAGAGATATAACCGAAACCAAAAAGACAGAAAAAGAGCTGCATAAGTATCGCGATCATCTTGAAAAAATAGTAGAAGAAAGAACAACCAAACTGCAGGAGAGTGAAGAAAAATACCACAATTTCTTTAAAACTTCAAAAGACTGTATCTTCATCACTTCGAAAGAAGGAGAATGGCTTGATATGAGTGACAGTGCTCCGGAATTCTTTGGTTATGAAAATAAGGAAGAGTTAAAAAAGGTAAAAATTCCCGATTTATATGAAAATCCGGTTGACAGAAAAAAACATGCCCGGCAAATAGATAATCAGGGATTTACAAAAGATTTTGCTGTAAATCTGCGAAAAAAAGATGGTACTGTTATCAATTCACTTATTACATCGGTACCAATAAAAGACGATAAAGGTGAAGTGATTGCTTTCCAGGGAGCAATACGGGATATTACCGCACAAAAAGAAGCGGAAAACGCACTGAAGGAAAGCGAAAAAAACTTAAAAGAACTGAATGCTTCAAAAGATAAGTTTTTCTCGATTATCAGTCATGACCTCCGTAGTCCTTTCAATTCAATCATTGGCTTCTCTGAAATGTTATATTATGAGCCTAACGCTTTTAGCAAAGCGGAAATCAAAGAAATGGTTGAAAGTATCTATAAAACCAGCCAGGAGACTTATGATCTTTTAAATAACCTGCTTGAATGGTCAGGAACACAAACGAACAGGATTAAATTCAAACCTGCCAAAACAGTGATTTATGATATTGTAATTAGCACAATTGATCTGTTAAATAATAATGCGAAGAAAAAGAATATTTCCATTTCAGTCGATATCCCTGAACAGATACAGGTTTTTGCCGATAGAAATATAATAACTACCGTGATAAGAAACTTGCTTTCAAATGCAATTAAATTCACTCCTGAAAGGGGAAGTGTTAAAATTAGTGCACAGGATACCGGTAAATTTGTTGAGGTCACTGTAGCTGATACAGGCGTAGGGATTACACCGAAAGATATCAAAAAACTTTTCCGTATCGATGCAGATTTTTCCACCCCGGGTACTGCCCATGAAAAAGGTACCGGACTGGGATTAATAATATGTAAGGAATTTATTGCAATGAATAACGGAGATATCCGTGTTGAAAGCGAACTTGGTAAGGGCAGCAGGTTTATTGTCCGTCTGCCGAACTAAAACTTAACAAATTCAACTCTTCTGTTATTTGCTTTACCTTCGGGTGTGGAATTTTCATCAACAGGGTTACTTTCTCCAAAACCTTTAGTCTTTAATCTGTTATCAGAAATACCCAACCTGACAAATTCTACTTTTATTGCCTCTGCCCTTTTTTCTGAGAGTGTCTGGTTAAATGTTTCATCACCATCACTGTCAGTATGACCTTCTATACTGAAATTAACCTCCGGATGTTGATTCATCAATTGTACAATCTTATTGATCACACCCATTGATTCAGGCTTGACATCAGATTTTCCCGAAGCAAATTTAATACCGGTAGTTACAATCTTTCCATCGGTCATAAACCGCTCATAATATTTTTTACCACCTTCGGCTATACGGATGTTTTTGATTAGAACATCAGGGGCACCAGGTATCCAGTCCATGTCATCAGACTCATTACCAATGAAAAAGGCTGATGGATTGCATTTGATATTTGGGATGTTTAATAATCTGTGCTGGTCTAAATATACCTTTAATGATCTTATATTAAATTCAATTGCAACATGACGCCATTTCGATAACAGCTTTTCTTCTGATGGATCCACGGGTATTTGACCTTTATATTTATCAAACATATAGACTTTATTATATTCCAAAGTAATTCTTTGTAAATCTTTATCGACTCTATCGGCTGCAGGCCACACGGCGAAATAATCTCCATCTACATTTTTAATATTCCAGAGCCATATATAATATTTCGTTTCCCAATCTTCTGTTGGATCTCCATCCTCATCTGTTTCGCGATTAAAATAAGCATCGAATTCTATTGTGAATTTTTCAGGAAGATAATCCTCATCTGTTTTCATTAAAGGGAAAACTATATCTTCATCAATAGAAAATTTTATCACCTTTTCATTTCCAATCATTGCATTTTCAGCAATTCCTCGCATTAAATCCCATTTTGACGGGAATTCGCCGTTTTCCTCCCATAAAAGGTCATCCTCAAAAATAACCTTATCGCCCGGGACAAAATTATAATTCGACCAGGCTTTTAGTTGTTCTTCAGGTGTTTGTGGCTGTTCAGCAGTACCGGATATTTCTTTATCAGAAGCTTCTTCATAATAAACATCCTCCTTTACTTCTTTGGTTTCCTGTTCTTTCTGTTCTTCCTCTTCTTTCTGCTTTTTTTTACTCAGTTTCTCTTCTAATTTCTTTTTAGCTTTGGCTTTAATATCAAATTGAGCATTTGTGTTAAAAGAGAAAGAGAGGAAAAACACCAGGGTAAATAAATAAATTAAAGTTTTCATGACTACCTGTTTTAGTTTATCAACTAATAAAATTAATGAATTATATTAAAAACATCAAATTAGCCTTAATAATTTGGTGGGAAAAGAATAAAATGGAGGAATAACCGTGTTACCTGGAGATGGAGAAGAAGAATTGTGACAAAATATGCAAAAAAAAAGCCCGGCAATAATTAGCCGGGCTTTGATGCAAAATAGTTTAATTAAATATTTATGCTAACTTAACGTTAACTGCATTTAATCCTTTTTTACCTTCAGTCAGTTCAAAAGTTACTTTATCATCTTCAGTGATCTTGTCAATTAAGCCGGAAACATGTACAAAATAGTCAGTACCTGTTTCTTCATCAATAATAAATCCAAAACCTTTGGTTTCATCAAAAAATTTTACTTTACCTGTTTTCATTTTGTTGTTATTCAATAAATTTAAAAATATGGAAATTAATTTACTAATAGAAATTAGCTTTGTTTTACTTTTTGTTCAGATTTAGTTTTCTAAGTTGTAAATATATAAGGTATATTTGATACAGAGAATATATTATTTCTTTTTTTTGCAAAGATAGCTATATTAATCATAATAAATCATTTTTTTTAGAAATTAGAAGAAAATACTATTTCATACTTGCTTCTAATTGGTGTTTGTCCATAAAGTCAAGTATTTTCGTAAATAAACAGTATAGGGATGCTTGCTGTTTGTGAGTTTTAATTTGGAATTTTAAGTATTAAACATTAATTTACGTAAAAAAAAGATGGGTTGGGAAATTGAAAGAAAATTCCTTATCGGACGATTACCCGGCGATATTACAAGGACAAAACCTGTAAATATCAGCCAGGGATACCTGATCCTGTGTGAGAATGGCCCGGAACTTAGAATCAGGTCAATGGGAAAACGGTACTATCTGACTATCAAAGGGGAAGGATCATTAAAGCGAAAAGAGATTGAGACAGAAATTACAAAAGCACCTTTTAATAGTTTATGGCTGCATACAGAGGGCAAGCGCATTGAAAAACGACGATATTCAATTAATTATGGATCACGAAAGATATTTATTGATGAATTCGCCGGTAAACATGCCGGACTGATGATGGCAGAGATTGAATTTCCAAATGAAAAGCAAGCCCTTGAGTTTGAACCTCCGCCCTGGTTTGGAAAAGAGATTACACATAATTCGAAGTACAAGAACAGGAATTTGGCATGTTAATAAGAAGGCTAAGGCTAAGGAAGGCAGAGTGTTTATGGACAAACTCTAATTAGTTACAAAGTATAATCTATGGCTAAATACATTGGTGTTCTTACTTCCGGCGGTGATTCACCTGGCTTAAATGCTGCTATCCGCGGTATAGGAAAAGCTGCACTGGGCGATTACGATATGCAGATAATCGGATTTCATGATGGTTTCAGAGGACTTATGGAAAACAGGGCGATAGTACTTGATAGCAGTAAATTATCAGGGATCATTACCCTGGGTGGCACTTTACTGGGAACAAGCCGTGATAAACCTCATAAGATGAATATTGGAGGGAAACTGATGGATATGACAGATGTTATTGTTGAAAATTTCCACTATCATCATCTCGATGCTCTTGTTTGTCTGGGTGGAGGAGGTACGCAGAAGAATGCCTTTAAACTGGTAGAAAAAGGTCTTAATATTATTACATTACCAAAAACAATTGATAATGATATTGCCTGTACTGATACTACTATAGGATTTGATACAGCTCTTGGAATTGCTGTTAATGCAATTGACCGGTTGCACAGTACGGCTCATAGTCATCACAGAATTATTGTAGTTGAAATAATGGGTCACCGGACCGGTTGGCTGGCTCTTGGTGCAGGGGTGTCAGGTGGCGCTGATGTAATCCTTATTCCCGAGATACCTTACAATATTGATAATGTAGCTGAATCAATACTTGAAAGAAGTCGTGGAGGTAAAAATTTCAGTATTGTAGCTGTGGCTGAAGGTGCTATTTCACAAAAGGGAATAAAAAAAATAGAGGAAACAAAAAATAAACTTAATGACACAGAAGATAAGAAAGAAATATTGAAACTAAAGGCAAAATTGAAAGAACTTGATAAGAAATATACCGGAAAAACTACTGACATTGCACGTACCCTTGAAAAAATTACAGGTCTTGAGTCACGACTCACAATCCTTGGACATCTTCAAAGGGGTGGTACTCCCTCGCCTGCCGACCGGCTTCTTGCCACCAGGCTTGGAACTGCATGTGTTGAATATATTCAGAATGAACAGTTCGGTATAATGGTAGCGGCTAAAGTAGATGGCGCAGAGGCTGTACCACTTGAGAAAGTAATTGGAATAAGAAAAACTGTTCCTGCTGATCATCCATGGGTAAGAAGTGCCAGGTGTGTCGGAACATGCCTGGGGGAGTAAAAGAAGTAAGTAGTATGTAGAATGTAGTATGTAGTAAGAAGAAAGAGGTGAGTTCGGAAGGATGAAGTAAGAAGTAGCCGGAAGAACCAGTAACCAGTAACCAGTAACCAGTTGAAATGAATAGAAATAGCAGACAAAGCTTTGGTGAAACAACACAAATTTCCGTTTTATAAAAATACATCACAAATGAAAATTATTAATTCAATACTTCTAATTGTTATGTTTTCAATTTTTTCCCAATCATCATGCAATTCGCAAGAAAAAAACAGCGAAGATCAATCAGGTCAGAAATTAATTAACCGGAGGCCGGTAGTTGCAGGTCAGTTTTATCCTGGTAACAAGAAAGATCTGGAGAAAATGCTGGAAGAATTTTTCAGCAAAGCAACTCCCGGAGTGAGTAAAGAGCAGGTTGCTGCAATCCTCTCCCCTCACGCCGGTTACGTGTTTTCCGGTGAAGTGGCAGCAAACTCATTTAAGCAACTTGATCGGGATAAAAAGTATAAAAATATATTTATTATCGGTTCAAGCCACAGAACCATGTTTAGTGGTGCATCAATTTATAATATTGGTAATTACATTACCCCTTTAGGTGAAGTAAAGGTTGATATACCATTAGCAACCAAATTAATAAATGGCTACGATGTTTTCTCTTTTAATGGGAATGCCCACCTGGGTGAACATAGTCTGGAGGTACAGCTACCATTTCTGCAGTATTGGCTGAACAACAAATTTTCCATAGTTCCTATCGTGCTGGGGACTCAAGCTCCCAAAACGGTAGAAAAAATTGCTAGTGCTCTAAAGCCTTACTTTACAAACGAAAACCTATTTGTTATCAGTACTGACTTTTCACATTATCCCTCACAGAAAAACGCTGTAAAAATTGATAATAGAACTGCTGATGCTGTAGTATCCAACTCACCACGGGAACTTCTCAAAACAATTGGTAAACTTGAAGCAGAAGGTATAGAAAACCTTGCTACCTGTATGTGTGGTTGGACATCTGTACTAACATTAATGTATATGACTGAAGAAGATAAAAATATAACATACCATAAGGTTAAATACATGAATTCCGGGGATACTCCTTATGGCGATTCCTTGCGTGTGGTAGGATATTGGTCAATTAGTGTTACAAACAGCGAAACAAAAAAGGGGAAAATAGGTTTTTCTCTTGATAAAAAAGACAAAGTTGAACTGTTAAAAATTGCCCGTAATACAATTGAAACTTTTATCAAAGAAGGAAAAATCATAAATATCGATGATAAAGGATTTTCCAATATGCTTCATACCCCTACCGGAGCATTTGTTACCCTTCACTCAAGCGATGGTAAGCTAAGAGGATGTATAGGACAGTTTGATGCTAAAATACCCTTGTATAAAGTGATTTCTGAAATGGCAATTACCGCTTCATCCAGGGATCACAGGTTTAAACCGGTTACACCTGATGAACTGGCAGGTATTGAACTGGAGATATCTGTTCTTACTCCAATGAAAAAGATTCAATCAATTGATGAAATAACTCTTGGAAAACATGGTATCTATATTGTAAAAAATGACAAATCAGGCACTTTCCTTCCACAGGTTGCTAGTGAATTTGGTTGGACAAAAGAGGAATTCGTCGGTCGCTGTTCCAGGGATAAAGCACGGATTGGCTGGGATGGCTGGAAAGATGCTGATGTTTATATCTATGAAGCTATTGTATTCTCAGAAAATGAAGAAGTAGGAAGTAAGTAGTAAGAAGTAAGTAGAAGCGAGCGGTAAGTGATTTTAATTATTTATTGAATATCGAACACCCCCGCCCGGATGAACATTCGTTCGGACAGGGATTAACGATTTTTGATTTAAGAATTACTTCTAAATTCATTGTTCTTTGTTCGATATTCGTTATTCAAATAAATCTTTTTTGTTAAAAATGGCCACCCCCTACCC
Source organism: Bacteroidota bacterium (assembly GCA_030618105.1). Lineage (GTDB taxonomy): Bacteria > Bacteroidota > Bacteroidia > Bacteroidales > VadinHA17 > JADFUQ01. The sequence goes on from JAUXED010000003.1 coordinate 23,056, forward strand.
TCTTATACCAATTGGAATTATCGCCTTGATATTGTATCTGTTAAGTTTTATTATATCAAGAATAGGTTTAATCAGAACTGTTACTCACAGGAAGATATGGAATGTTCTGCTGGGTTTGTCGTTTTTTGGTACTGCTTTCCTTGGTATTATCATGGCTGTCCGGATCAATTACAAACTGGATATTCCATGGGTTGATCAAATATCCATACTCCATGTTGATTTTGGAATAAGCATGGTGATGATAGCAATATTTCACTTCACGTGGCATATTAAATACTATATGGATATTTTCAAGAGAAAAATAAATAAGGCAGAAAAACAGGATGACCTGAAATACAGCAATAACTTATGGATTACCGCGACAGGAACTAAAGGTTTTTCTATATCATTAATAGTGTTAGGGATTACCTCGCTGGTAACCCAGGTAATTATCCTCCGGGAGTTTTTATCTGTTTTTATGGGTAATGAACTGGTAATTGGTATTATCCTTGCAAACTGGATGCTGATTACGGGATTTGGATCATATTTGGGAAGGTTTATGAATCGAATCAAAGATCCTGTTCGTATATCATTCATTACACAGATCGGTATGGGGATACTCCCATTCCTTACAGTCTTTCTGCTTAATTATTTGAGAAACTCTGTTTTCTTGCCCGGTAGTCTTGTTGGGGTTTTTGAAATATTTGCCGCATCATTAATCTTGCTACTTCCTTTTTGCTTGCTATCAGGGTTTCTATTTACTTTTCTTACTTCCGGACTTTCATCTGTTCACAAAAGTAAACGCATTGATATTGCTTATGCACTGGAGTCTTCAGGAAGTCTTATTGGTGGAATATTGTTCAGCTTTATTCTTGTATTCCTGATAACACCCTTCCAGATACTAACCATTTTGCTTGTTTTGAATCTTTTTATTGCTTTCTGGGTCAATTTACATTACAGGAAAACTATTTTAATAATACTATCCCTTATCATAATAATGCTGGTTTCCGGATTTACCTTTCTTACCCCTTTCGACCGGTTTGTTAAAGGTTTTCTCTATCCAAACCAGGAGATTATATTCCTGAAAGAAACACCTTATGGAAATCTGGCAGTTACAAAAACCGGTGAACAGCATAATTTCTATGAAAACCAGGTATTATTGTTTAATACCTTGAATTTTATTGCCAATGAAGAAGCTGTTCATTATGCAATGGTGCAGCATGAGAACCCGGAAAATATACTTGTGATATCAGGAGGAGTATCAGGAATAATGCAGGAGATTATGAAATACCCTGCTGTAAAAAAGGTTGATTATGTTGAGATTAATCCCTGGCTGGTAAAGACAGGTGAGAAATATTATGACAAACTAAAAGACAATAGAATACATGTCCATAACAAAGATGTCAGGTTGTTTCTTAAAAGTTATCGGGGTCCATATGACATTATTCTGGCAAACCTGCCTCCACCATCAACTGCCCATTTGAACAGATATTATTCAATAGAATTTTTTCGCCAGCTTGAATCCTGTTTGTCAAATACAGGTGTCATATCAATTGATCTTCCTTCCACAGGTAATTATGCAGGTGATGAAGCAAATATTGTAAATTCGTTGATATTCAATACTCTAAAACAAGTTTTTAGAAATGTAATATTGATCCCTGGTGAAAAAAACTTTTACGTGGCATCAAATAATGTTGTTGGTTTTGATATTACCGGTAAAATTGAAGAAAAGGGTATTGAAAACCGGTACGTTAACCGGTATTATCTTGACGACAACCTACTTAAAGACCGGAGTAATTTTTTTATGAATCAATTAGATAAAGATGCCGGTATTAACAGGGACTTTGAACCTTCTGCCTATTTTCACCAGATATCTTCCTGGCTTAGCTACTATCAGCTTAATATGTGGGTATTTGGCGGAATTGTATTGATAGTGATGCTATTAATAATGAGTCGTTTAAATATTATACAGGCAGGCATGTTTACCGGAGGTTTTGCTGCTTCATCATCGGAAGTGATCCTGCTTATTGCTTTTCAGATAATTTATGGGTATGTATACCTTATGTCCGGTGTTATTATCGCCGTTTTTATGGGTGGTCTTACCCTTGGGGCATTAACCGGTCGCAGAATAATTAAAGCTCCCGGACCGGTAAGTTACAGTTATAATCAATTAGCAATCGGGTTATTTGCACTATTATTACCCTTGGTCATTAATGTTGCAAAACCCATTACCGGTCACCCGTTTATTGTTCATTTAATCTTTTTTATTCTGATGATTGTCATCTCCTTCCTGGTCGGGACTTTGTTTTCTATGGGCAGCCGTATACAGAAAGGGAATGTTCCTGCTGTTACTTCCGGTATCTATAGTGCTGATCTGGCAGGTTCAGCATTCGGAGCCCTGATAGTGTCTGCTTTTCTTATACCCCTTATCGGACTGGTTAAAGTTTCAATTATAGTAGGACTGTTAAATATTTTATTCGCCGGTATAACATGGGTGAACAGGAAGAAGTTGTGAGTAAAGAGCAAAGGGCAAAGAGCAAAGAACTTTTACGCGTATAATTTTTAACGTTTAACGTATAGCTTTTTTTTGTAATTTCATAGATTAATGTGTATTGGATATTTTGAAAAATACGGGAGATAAAGAATGAAAAAACCAGAAAAGAAGATCAGTAAAAGACAATTTGTTAAATATACGCTGGCAGGTATAGGTGGCATTGCCTGTGCTCCAATAACCGGTTTGTTTGGGAAAAATCCGGTTTCATTAATAGCTAATCCTCCTGAAAAACTGTGGAAATGGAGTCGTGAGGCAATGTATTACACTACCACTCCACGGGGATTAAAATGTTTACGATGCCCTAATGAATGCACAATAAAAGAGGGTGAGCTGGGCGATTGTCGCAATCATCTAAACTATAATGGCAAATTATACACTATTGCATATGGAAATCCATGTGCGGTGCATATCGACCCGATAGAGAAAAAACCACTAATGCATTTTTTACCAGAGAGCAGTGCTTTCTCAATTGCAACTGCCGGCTGTAATCTTGCATGCCTTAACTGCCAGAACTGGTCTATTTCACAGAAAAGTCCGCGTGAAACCCGGAATTTTGACCTGATGCCGGATAAAGTTATTGAAGCGGCTATTGAAAGTAATTGTGAATCAATAGCATATACTTATTCTGAACCCATTACATTTTATGAATACGCTTACGATACTGCAATATTGGCACGTAATGCCGGAATTAAAAATGTAATGGTTTCAGCAGGGTATATCAATGAAGAGCCTCTGAGGAAACTTGCTCGTGTAATTGATGCTGCCAATATTGATCTTAAGTCGTTTAAAGACAGTATATATCTGAAGTTAAATGCAGGAAAACTTGAAACTATACTCTGTACTCTTAAGATTTTGAATGAGGAGGGTGTATGGTTGGAAATTACAAATCTTATTGTCCCTGGTTGGACCGATGATTTTGATATGATAAGGGAAATGTGCGACTGGCTTTATAAAAATGGATTTGCTGATAATCCATTGCATTTCAGCCGTTTTTATCCGTCATATAAACTAACACAACTACCTCCTACTCCGCTGTCAACTCTGACTAAGGCAAGGAAAATTGCACTGGATGCAGGAATTAAATATGTTTATATTGGCAATGTTCCGGGAACAGAAGCCGAGAATACTTTCTGCTCAAAATGTCATAAAATTCTTATTAAACGGCGTGGTTATATGGTTTTGTCGAATCATATTAAAAACGGAAAGTGCGAGTATTGCAGTGAACCTGTTGCAGGAGTTTGGGAATAAAACATAATTGCTACTTTTGACTTCCTTATGCTGAAGATAAACGATAAATGGACCTTCTTAATAAATAACCTGCTTAAAGGGATTTTCTGGCTTGCCTTTATCCTGGTAGTTTTTATTCTGATCAAGAATGAGGTTGATATGAAATCTTCTTCTGTAATAGATTCAATTCAGGATAAACCAATATTAGTTCTTCTTGTCTATATTTTTTCAGAAGTTGCTTTCGGGATCATCCCTCCGGAGTTTTTCATGATCTGGTCTCTTCAATACACTGATCCTTTACAATATGGTTTTATTGTATTATTACTTGCTGTTATCTCCTATATGGCAGGTGTATTAGGTTACTGGATCGGAGTATTCTTTAACAAGACAAAGTGGTATAAATATCTTCACGAAAAGTTTTTATATAAATACCAGGGAGCAGTAAACCGGTTTGGTATTTATTTAATTGCTGTTGCCAGCATGACACCAATACCTTTCTCCGCTATTTGTATGATAGTTGGGAGTGCCAGGTTTCCATTCCGGAAACTTTTATTATATGGCTGCATAAGATTCCTGAGGTTTGGAATATATTCATTTCTTATTTGGCAGGCGAATATGATTGGGTAATGCAATCTGTTGAGTAGTTGAGTGGTTATAGTCTACCAGCCTTATTCTTCATAAAAAAACCTGGAAACAAGGGAAACAGGTATCTCTTCAAAATAGCGGTTTGAGGGATGAATATTTTCAGGAGCGTTTGACAGGATTTCGTCAGGTGGTTTTTCCTTTTCGTTTCTTAACCTGTCAAAAAAAGTTCCGGAAGTTATATCCCGGTCTGTTTTTTTTCTTGAATCAGCAAAAACATAAAGATCTTTTTTAAAGTGTTTGCATGCAAGTGCAATGAGCATACTGCCTGTTTTATTTACAAAACTATTTTCAAAAATGGCATCTGCTCCCAGTATAGCACAATCAATTGCCGGTATATGTAAACTAACTGATGAATCGGTTATCAATGTAATATTCAGTTTTTTCCTGGCAAGGAACTTTGCCTGAAGTATACCTTCTTTTACGGGATATGATACAGTTTGGATAATGTCAGGACAAATATCCTGTTTACATAAAATGCCGAAAACAGATCTGATAGTAAAACTATTACTATGCAAAAGAACTTTTTTATTTTTCAAATCAAGATTACCAATAACAGACGCTGCTATTCTGTCATTAACATCTTTCCATTTACTTTTGTATGATAACAGGAACTGCGACATTTCTTTCATTATATCATTAGTCGGGAATCGGTATCCTTCAAGTACTTTCAGCCTGTTATTGAATGCCCTGTAAAAATGAAAATATATTAAAAAACCCGAGAAACCGTCAATTAGCCGGTTCAGAATATTCTTCAGATCCTGTATAGAATAATTGCCAGCATCATTATGATACTCCTCCAGCAGATCAAGTAGTTTAGCAAGAAGTGCTGATGAGCCTGAACGGTTGTCACTCAACAATTTATCTATTTCTTTGTAAAGATTCATATAATATTTTTCGACATAAATGTATGAATTTAGATTATATCTTTGTATATTCCTGAAAATATATAATTGTCAGAATTTGTATCAAAATACAATAATAAATAATAATGTTTTTTCAATTCATTAACAATAAAAAACTGCGTATATGGTTGGAATTATCGGATATGGTACACAAATTCCTCGTTATCGCATTAAGGTTGAGGAGATTGCAAAGGTTTGGGGGGCAGATGCAGAAGCTTTAACACAGGGATTGAACCTTTATGAAAAATCGGTACCTGCACCTGATGAGGATTGTACTACACTTTCAGTTGGTGCTGCAAAAAATGCTCTTGCCAGAGCAGGAATTGATCCGGCATTGATCGGTGCGGTATATGTAGGCAGCGAATCTCATCCTTATGCTGTCAAGCCTACAGGGACAATTGTTTCTGAAGCATTGGGTATTTGTCCTTATGTTCACACGGCAGATCTTGAATTTTCCTGTAAAGCAGGTACTGAAGGCATGTTCATTGCCTTGCATCTGGTTAAAACCGGTGTAATGAAATGTGCACTGGCAATAGGTGCTGATACCTCTAAGGGAACTCCCGGAGATGCACTTGAATATTCAGCAAGCGCAGGAGCCGCAGCATTTATTATGGGTACAGAAAATATTGTTGCCGAATTATTGGATACTCACTGTTATATGACGGATACTCCTGATTTTTGGAGGCGGGAAAATGCCCGCTATCCTGAACATGGCGGCAGATTTGCCGGTAAACCGGCATATCAGAAACATGTTTTTGGTGCTGTAGAGGCAATACTTGAAAAAACAGGAATGAAGCCGAAGGATTTTGACTATCTTATTTTTCATCAGCCAAATGGTAAATTTCCCGTTCAGACTGCCAAACAGCTTGGCTTCACAGAAGCTCAGTATCGTTATGGTTTGTTAACTCCCACATTAGGGAATACTTATTCGGGCTCCTCTCCTATGGGGTTGGCTGCTACTTTGGATGAAGCTGGTCCTGATCAGCTTATACTGCTTGTATCATACGGATCAGGTGCCGGAAGTGATGCCTTTGTATTTCGTACAACAAAACATTTGTTAAAAAACCGGGATATGGCTCCCAGGGTCAGGAAACAATTAAATGAGCATTTAAAATATCTTGAGTATGGTGAGTATGCAAAATTCAGGGGTAAAATCCTTAAACCGGAATAATAGTAGGTAAATATGAAAGAAATAGCTGTTATAGGAATTGGAATAACAAAATTTGGTGAACTATGGGAAAAATCTCTTAGAGATATTGCCGTAGAAAGTGCAATAAATTGTCTTGAAGATGCAGGAACCGACCGGATTGATTCAATCAACATTGGCTGTATGTCGAGTGGTTTATTTATTGGTCAGGAACATCTGGCGAGTCTGATTGCCGACTATTTAGGAAGATTGGATATTCCGTCATCACGTGTTGAGTCTGCTTGTGCTTCCGGAGGTCTTGCTGTTCGTAACGCCTGCATGGAAATTGCTACGGGAGTTTCTGATTATGCATTAGCTATTGGAGTGGAAAAAATGACTGATGTGAGTATAGGAAAAGCAACTTATGCATTAGCAACTGTAGCCGATCAGGATTATGAAGCATTTCATGGAATTACATTTCCCGGATTATATGCAATGCTTGCAAGAGCCCACATGGAACGTTATGGAACCACAAGAGAACAACTTGCGCAGGTTTCTGTAAAAAACCATTATAATGGTTCAATGAATCCAAATGCTCAGTTTCCTTTCAAAATTACACGGGATACGGTTCTGAATTCAACCATGATCGCTGATCCTTTACGTTTATTGGATTGCTCACCGGTTACTGATGGTGCTGCCGCAGTTTTACTAACAACAGTTGAAGAAGCAAAAAAGCTGAAAAAGCATCCACTGGTCGTAATAAGTGGTTTTGGCAGTGCTGCTGATGCAATTGCTCTTTGCCATCGTAAGGAACTAACCGAATTAATGGCTGTTAAGAAATCTGTTGCCAAAGCATTGAAAATGGCAGGAAAAACAATTGATGATATTGATTTTGCCGAGGTGCACGATTGTTTTACAATTGCTGAAATCCTGGTATTGGAATCAATGGGTGTAATTGGTCCGGGGAAAGGTGGACCTGCAACAGTTGATGGTTATACTGCACTGGATGGAAAATTCCCTGTTAATCCATCAGGCGGATTAAAGTCGAAAGGACATCCTGTTGGAGCTACAGGGGTTGCCCAGATTTTTGAATTAGTAAATCAATTAAGAGGCAATAGCGGAAAACGTCAGATTCCAGGAGTAAAAACCGGTCTTGCCCAAAATATGGGAGGATCAGGTGGAAGCAGTGTATGTCATATATTAGAAGCAAAATAAGTAATAAAAGCGTTATTAATTGAAAACTAACATATTATGAATGTTCCAAGACACTGGAGAGAAACGCCTGAACGTTACAGGATGGAAGCTGCAAAATGCAGGAAATGTGGAAAAATTTCATTTCCTGCCAGACTGATCTGCCCTGCATGTAGTAACAAGGTGTTTGATAAAACTAACCTCTCGGGTAAAGGTAAACTCTTAACCTATACAATTATTCGAACTGCTCCTGAAGGATTTGAAGATATTGTCCCATATGCTGTTGGTATTGTTGAAATGGAAGAGGGAGTCAGGGTTATGGGGCAGATAACCGATTGTGATCTGGCGAATTTGAAAACCGGAGATAAGCTGATTTCCAAGTTCAGAAGAATGAACGAGGAAGGAAAAACAGGACTTATAATGTATTCATACAAGTTCGTTCCAGATGTTGGTATCTAAAAAAATGTTTTAATGAATAACACAATAATAATCAGGTTCTTGTTAAGGAATAACCTGCTAATTGAATAGATTTGACTGCCAGGATTTTCAGAGGATTAATCAGGGGAACTTCAACATGAGATTGTTTCACTACAAGGGCAATTTCTGAACATCCGCATATAATTGCCCGGGCTCCTTTTTCTACAAGGTTTTCAACTGTTTGCAACAGGATTTTCAGGGGTTCGGTTTTAAAACCTGCTTTTATTCCTTGTTTACCATAAATTGCGGTCATATTCTGCCGTTGATAATCGATATCCGGATCAATGATCCCGAGATCAATATCGTCAAATACATTTTTATAGATGCCTGTTTCATAAGTTCCCGAGGTGGAAAGCAGTCCATACCTTTTTATTTCAGGATATTTGTGCAAAACATACAGGGCGGTCTCTTTTATCATGTCAATAATCGGCACATGTATCTTTTCTTCAATCTGCTTAATAAAAAAATGGGCTGTATTGCATGGTATAAGTATAATGTCAGCCCCCATTTGTTCCAGCTTCAAAGTTCCTTCGACCAGCATATTAATTGGCGAAGGACCTTTACCCAGAATATGCAAAGAGCGGTCAGGAATTTTTGGATTATTAACAATTATCACAGGGATATGATCCTGGTCATTATCTGCTTTCGTATTTTTTATGATCAAACTGAATAATTCAGATGTCGCCTCAGGTCCCATTCCTCCAAGAATACCGATTTGTTTTTTCATTAGTGGTTATTTTGAAGGTGCCCGGTTATATTTCTTCATTATCTTCATGACTTTTACAACCGGTAACGCTTCTATTTTGCGGTCTTTAAAGCCGGTTGTTGTTTTAGCAGTGAACAGGGAATTAAGTATTGCTTCTTCAGTTGCTTCAATAACTGCCAGGAACAGCGATGACATCTGGTCGTTTCTGAGAGTTTTTATTGAATGCACCATCGAATCTGATCTGTGAGGAATTATATTTACGGTGGAGAATGCGATAACATAGTCACCACTTCCATTGGAGGATATTCCTCCTGTATGTGCCAGTCCGAGCATTGATCTTTTTGCCAGTCGTAAAAGGTTCCTTGAGTCAAGCGGAGCATCTGTTGCAACGATGATCATACATGAGCCATCCGCCTGTTTCAGGTTATCAGCAAGGTAATACTGATTAAGCTCCTCTCCTACTGGTACTCCATCGATTTGCAGTATTCCCCCAAAATTAGTCTGAACAAGAACCCCAACCGTGTAACTATTCATATTTGCAGGCAGTTTTCTTGAAGAGGTACCAATTCCACCCTTATATCCAAAACAAACAGTTCCCGTTCCGGCACCAATTGATCCCTGCAAAACTTTATTTGAAGACGCATTTTCAATTGCTGCAATGACATGTCTCTTTTTTATATGTAATCCCCTGATATCATTTAGATAACCATCGTTAGTCTCTCCCACTACAGGATTTACAGATCTGATATTTTCGTTCTTTTTCAGACTGTATTCTATCAATGCTTCCGCTGCCACAGGTACACTTAATGTATTGGTTAAGATAATCGGTGTTTCAATATTACCAAGTTCCTGAATCTGAGTGCTACCTGTTAGTTTTCCAAAACCATTTGCAACATAAACAGCAGCAGGAACTTTCTCCATAAAAATATTACCTGGGTGTGGAATAATTGCTGTCACACCTGTCCTGATATTTTTGTCTTTGTTTAGTGTAAAATGCCCAATCAAAACGCCCGAAACATCGGTAATTGAATTATCCTGACCCGGAGGAAGGACGCCAATGGAAAATCCATAATCTCTGAAAGTCATACATTGAGGAGTTACATTATTAACGGAACATGTCAGGAGCAGAAGAAGTGAAATAATACTTTTCATCTGTTTAAGATAAATAATTAATCAGTTAAAGAAAAATTCAATTCCTGGGAATCTGCACTAATAGAGGTGTTCATCCCTCATAATCAGAGCATAATAATCATCATCCAGAATTTTATATCCTTGCTCATAGCAGAAATAACACACCTCTCCGTTTTTTATAGTATAGGTATTTGTATGAAATTGAAAATTGTACCCCAGAACTATCAGTTGATCTTTATGAACTTTTGTATTACCGTCAGGATTCAGATCAGCAAGTATTCTTCTGTTTTTACGAAGGATATTATGAACATTACGAATAAAATTAATATCATCCCTGTTCATCTCATTATGGTAACTGTTCCGGCACTGATCTGAACAGAATTTCTTATCCGATCGACCTCTCAGGGGTTCATTACATTCAAGACATCTCCGTTCCATAACAATTAAAGTTTTCTTAAAAATACAAAATAAACCTGTTATATACGACATTAAACGTTTACAAACGACTATAAACGTTTAATAACCGAATACGGTCGTGTTGATGTTGTTAATTTGATCATGATAAAAACAATTTATTTATTAACATCAAAATTTTTAAAATCATGCAAAACTTAAAAAACAAAGTTAATCTTATCGGAAACCTGGGAATGGATCCTGAAGTTAAGAAATTGGAAAACGGCAGTTCCCTTGCCAAATTTTCACTTGCCACATCAGACAGTTATAAAAACAAAGATGGCGAAAAAGTTAAAGAAACCCAATGGCATAATCTTGTTGCGTGGGGACCTAAAGCAGAATTTGTAGAAAAGTACCTTAAGAAAGGTCAGGAAATAGCTGTTGAAGGAAAATTGACACACAGGTCATATGAAAACAAGGAAGGGAAAAAGCAGTATATCACTGAAGTTGTTGTAAATGAGGTGCAAATGCTGCGTTCACCGAACAATGCATAGCAACATTGTAATTATTATCAAATGTCGGAACCTGACAGGTTCCGGCATTTTTTATTAGGCGGGCAGTTCAAAGCAGCCCCCTATAATTAAAAAATTAGCTTAATCTTTAGCTTTGTCTTCAAATTGCCAATTGCTAATTACAAACTGCCAACTTTTATTCAAGTCGCTTGTTAAGTTCGTTGAACAGATGGGAAAAATTATCCCTGGTTTCTTCATCCAGGTCACCCCATTTCAATTTTGAATCCTTAACCTCGCGCATAAAATTTGATGCAAGAATTGAGCGTGACAAATTATTAGAACTAATATACTCTGAATTTGATTCGGGAATCCCTATTCGTTTATGAAGAATATATTTCTTAAAGTCGATAGTAGAAAACATATCTTCAATACTTTTGAAATGGTCGAGTTGGATAAGCTTTTTATTTGCCTGGTCTTCATTATTGGCAAAAAGATGTTTAGTAAGATCATGCTTCAAATCATCACCTTCTTTATTTGCTCCTGTAAGTACCAGGAAATCAATTCCCCAACCAAGTAACATATTAACAAGGCTACTGATATTTGATACTCCTGTAGCAGGCAGGTAAAAAACCTGTTTTTCAAAACTTTTCATGTCGGTAAGAGCTTTCATATAATAGAAAGTAGTAATATCTTCAAGAATAATATTGTTTTTTTTCTGGATAAACTTTTGTTCAGACAGTCTTATTCCCATTAATGAATAAATAGGCGACAATGTATCTGTTGAAGCTGTAGTAAGTGATTTTGCATCAAATATTTTAGTTTCGCTTAACTCATCCTCTTCAACAGCTCGCTGAACGGCAAGCAGCCTGTACAATTTATTTAAATCGATAAGATGAGGGGAATGGGTTGTATAAATAATCTGGACTTTTTCTTTAATATTATCGAATACTTTCAATACATCTTCCTGAGCCCTGGCATGGAGACTTACTCCGGGTTCATCAATCAGGATTACAATATCGTTTCCATTTTTGGCTAAAGCTGCTGCCTGTAATTCAAGGTAAAATGATAGAAACCAACGTACACCCCTGCTTCTTTGTTTTGGATAAAGACGTTCTTCCCTGTCTTTTATCCAGAATTCAATATATGGCAGTCCGCTTTTATCCGGGTTGGTATTATCATAATGTTCAAGCTCAAAATTGATTTTTATTTTATTATGCTTACCAATACTTTGACGCCAGTAATCCTGGAAATTTATTGTTATCTCTTTATTTAACTTTTCAATTTTTTGTTTCAGGATACGGTTGTTGGTTTGTTGAAAGAAGTCTTCATCAAGACCAGATACCAGGAGAAAGCTTCTGGCTGCTTTATAGCCTTCAATATTGGTGTTTTCTGTATGAATATCATGCAGATCGATACGATCAGGAAGAAGACTTAAGAAATCTTCGAAAAATATGAATTCGGGAACATAGTTAAAAAGTTTTCTTCCTGCTTCTTCCAGAGAATAGTATTTATCGATATGAGGTTTCTCTTTCTTGACTTCATTCAAAACCTCATCAATACTATTCCCGGACAGAACTTTGAAAGCAACCATTTTCTTACGGATTGCATCTTCTTTACTCCGTTCATACTCACGTAGTATTCTAACATAAGTTTCGTTACTTGAATCAAGCTGAGTTCGTGAAGCCCTGCGCTCCTTTTCATTATATGATATATCAAAAATACGCTGGCATTTTTGAAGTTCTTTATACGAATTCTCAAGTTCTTTTTTGTTTATCAGGAATTTCTTTTTTGCCTGGATACTCTTACGGGCTAAATCTGCATTTTCTGAAAGTTTGCGAGCTTCAGAAACTTTTATTTCAGCATCTTTTCCTGCTGCCACATGATTATTCCTGCATTCTTCCAGATATTTTTTTGCACCGGTTAAATTATCTTTTATTACTTCCTTACTTTTATCATCTTTTATTGATTTGATTTTTTTCTGCATCTGGGTTATCTTTTCCCTGGCAGCTTCAAGTTCCTGGTGTTTTTCTTCTTTTTCAAAAAAAGCTTTTTCTGCTGTTCTGACAGCATTATCATGTTCATTAATAGCTTCTTCTATTCTTTCTCTGATATTTATTTCTTCTTTCTCTCTTTTATCATAAAACCTTTTATATATCTTCAGAATTTCATCTTCAGCCAGCTCAATATGACTTGTTATATCTTCCGCCCATGATCTCTTGAGAAAAATGATTTCTTTTTTCTTAATTTCATCAATCACTCCACCCGGTAGTATTTTCTCATTCAATTCTTTTTCAACATCAACCTTTACAATCTCGAAAATGCAATGCACACAAGGCAAGCTAAGATCACTACGCAAAATATCTTCAGATATAGTACCGGTATAAAAGCTGTTAAGGGCTTCCAGTATTGAAGTTTTGCCTGATTCATTCTGGCCAATTAATCCGGTAATATTATCCGGTGACAGATAAGTCCAGCCTGTATCAATAATTGACCGGAAGTTTTGTATTCTAAACCCAGTTAATTTCATATGTTTATAATTTATTTTTTAATGGTCATATAACCTGTCCCGACATTGTCGGGATAGCTCACATGACAAAATTTAATCATCCCACTGTGTGCCAAAATAGTCGGCAATCTTCAGTCGGCAGTCAGCAATCTGAAGACCACGGTATATACTTTTCAGTCCCGATTTATCAGGAATATGATTAAGTATGTGTTTTATTTGTTTGATTATTATTTGCTTTTTTGCCGACTGTGGACTGTGGACTGCCGACTGATTAGTTACAATTAATCTATTCTAACGCCTATAACAAGAACATCATCTACCTGCTCAAAATCCATTTTCCAGTCACTAAAAGATGATTCAAGTATTCCTTTCTGTTCCTTCATGTTTTTTTTATGGATTTCAAGCAATAGATTCTTAAATGGTTTGTATTTGAATTTTTTTTCCTTCGGGCCTCCGAACTGATCGGGAAAACCATCGGTGAAGATGTATAAGACATCTCCTTTTTTCATTTTTACAACGTTATTTTTGAATGACTTCTCCTCGATACCACTTACCCCGATAGGCATTTTGTCCGGTTTTATTTCATATAAAATATTCTGGCGGATATAATATAGCGGGTTATTTGCACCGGAGTATTGTAACTCTTTTGTTTTTCTGTTATAGATGCAGAAAGCAATATCCATTCCATCTTTCGATTCACCTCCCCGACCTGTTTGATGCAATGATTTCATGATCTTTTCCCTCAATTGATTAAGTATTCTGTTTGCTTTATGATTATCTGCTTCACTTACAATTTCATTAAGTGAAGTAATACCTAAAATACTCATCAATGCACCAGGTACACCGTGCCCGGTGCAATCAACTGCTGCAAACAAAATATTTTCTTCCTGTTCGGAAATCCAGTAAAAATCACCACTAATTATATCTTTTGGAAGATAAAGAATAAAGTTATTGTGTAAAGATTTGCGGATTGATGATAGTTGAGGTAATAAAGCAGTCTGAATAAGACGGGCATATTCAAGACTTTCAATTATTTCTTTTTTTTGTCTTGAAATTTCATCCTTTTGCTTCAGCAACTTCTGATATAACTTATTGTCCTGTGACATGAAAATGGTGGATTTCTTGAATTTTGACAGGTCACAATATACAAAAAAATGAATTAAAATGAGACTAGCGAAAGACTTCAATTAATAGAAAAATTATCTATTATTATAATTATCTCATGGCTCATAATTATAGTTCAGGATAATGTGTAGTTATTTTGGAACATTGGAATATTGGAATATTGGAATGTTGGCATAATATAACATAAGTTTAAACCCTCAATTTTTTCTTCTTCCCATCATTCCACTATTCCATATTTCCATCATTCCTTGATTATATTAGTAAAGCGCCCTATGGGTTCAATTCAAAGCCACCTTCTTAGAGGGGGGATATTTACTTAATTAATAACCGTTGGATTCACAACAAATTCAGGAGTTTTGCCTTCAAAGAAATCTACAATATTTTGCGATGCTGCAATACCAATGTTAATTCTTGTTTCCGTTGTGCCGGTACCAATATGGGGGACTAAAACAACATTATCCATTTGAAGTAGCTCCTGGCTGATTTCGGGTTCATTTTCAAAAACATCCAATCCTGCTCCACCAAGTTTCCCTGTTTCCAAAGCTTTTACCATGGCGTTTTCATCAATAACCGGGCCTCGTGCAGTATTAATTAAAAATGCACCATTTTTCATCTGGTTGAATTCGGTCTCTCCGATAAGGTGCTTGGTTTCCGGAGTTAACGGAGTATGAACAGAAATTACATCAGAAATTTCAAGGAGTTCAGCAAGAGAGATCCGGGTGGCTTCCAACTCTTTCTCTACAGAAGCATCCAATTTATTGCGGTTATGATAACATATTTGCATACCAAATGCTAATGCTCTTCCGGCCACCGACCTGCCAATTTTACCCATACCAATAATGCCAAGCATTTTCCCGGAAAGGGTGTTCCCCAGATTCTTCATGATACCCCATTCAAGAGGAGGCTGTATGCGCAATTTTCGATCATTTTCAGATATTCTGCGCATAACAGAAAGCATCAAACCAAGAGTCAGTTCAGCTGTGGGTTCAGTCACAGCATCAGGCGTATTTGTAACTAAAATTCCCATTTCAACGGCAAGGGGTAAATTTATATTATCAACCCCGGCACCATAATTTGAGATTATTTTCAGGTTTTTTCCACTTTTTATGACTGAATCGGGGAAAGGCTTTCCAAAAACAGTTATTACAGCATCAAATTCATGAATTATTTGTAGCATATCTTTCTCTGTCAGAATTTCCTTCTCAGGGTAAAATACATCATACTTTTCAAATAGAATTTGTAAACCTTCTTTTGGCAGTTGATATGTGATCAGGACTTTCATTTTAATTACTCAAAGTTTTTTTTGCCCATTTAGCAGTATATTCAGTAATCATCTGAAGTGCCTTTTTCTTGTCAATTTCCCAGGTTTTTAAAACCTCTTTTTCAAAACCATCCTGATTTTTAAACAGATAATTTTCAATTGCATCAATCTCTGTTTTCTTTGTTTCAAAGAATTTTCCATAGTCACCGGTATTGACCTCAGATTCCTGGTAGTAATGCCAGTAGGCAAGTTCCGGTACAGGTGTATGAATATCGGGTGGGGGATTAAAATGTTCGATAATGGCCTGATCATATGTATTTCGTCCAAAACCATCAGGAACTTTTGTAATTCCTGAATACCATGGTATAAAAGATTGAATACATGGTCTTCTTGGGGCAATCCATAATACAGCACCAATTTCAACAGGCATTTCACTCCGAAGCTGGGCAACAAAACCATACTGGTTTGTATTGGAACAGATACTTCTGATGTTACTCATATGTGGGTTCCGGTTATCAATGTTAAGGATTGTTCCTTCATAGTGATCACGTAATATTTTCATAAAGTCCCAAACCCCAATTTTTTTCTCAGGTTCAAATGAAAACGGGAAATTATCTTCTACATCGTAATCAACTTCAGATAACATATTTATTCCTCTCCACATTCTGTAAATATTTGTTTTTGATTTTAGCGACCCGGAACTGGAATACGCTTCACGGAAGTTAAAAGGTCCATTATCCGGATCATACCATTCCCTTTCAATCGCGTATTTAACAATATCTGCTGATCCAAGAAAATTCATGGTATCAGCAAGATCAATTTCCCCGATAGTATAGTAATTTGGGATAACGGCAATATGGTTATCAGGAATTCTTTGGGCTATCCAATGCTTGCCATTAACCACTGACAGCATCCATGCTTCATTGGGGCCGGCAATACAATATGTGCGTCCGGATGAAGTATAACCATAATTAGAAACAAGTTCTCCTCCAATTTTAACTGCTTCTCTTGCTGTTTTTGATCTTTCAGTCATTATTCTTCTAAGAGAATAACCAATACCTCCATCAGTGAATACTCCTTTGTTTTCGCGGGATGAACAAGCATCTGAAGCGATACAAACACCGTACTGATTAAGATACGAATCTGAAAAGTTCATCCCTGGTATTTCCAGCCACAGGTAACTATTGGTTTTCTCGGGTTGTAAGGAAACACCTCCATTTTTTAAATTTATCACCTCATTTGGTGAATGTATAAGTGATGGTACTTTATACCAGTTAACAACCTGTTTGCCGCCATCATCTTCATCATGTGCGAACATAACAGATCCATCAATGGTAGCTTCTCTTCCGGCCAATATTGAAAAACAATCAAATCCCTCATTGACTTTTTTAGTTGAACATCCTGAATTGATCAATAAAAAGGCAAATATCAGAACCAGGTAACTAATAAGATTTCTTTTCATACGTTTAAATCATTTATGTTAGTGATAAGGTTACTTATATTTTCTACCTTTTTACAAGTTCTGTGGTATTTGTTACTCGCTCCCACAAATACCCATGGCGCAAACCCGCTCGTGAACTTCCATGTGAAAAAATCCGGATACTGCTGCACAACCGTTAATTAATCATTTTTATTTGTGCATTAATAATACATGGAAGTTTCATTTTTACATTGTTTATCACGATCGCTAAAGTAGGAAGAAAAATAGTAATTTAAATATATGGCAAAATTTGGAATATTTCTGATAACTCCGGAAAAATATTTATAATTTCGCATCCGGCATGAATAATTTCCTTAATAGACATATTTACGGAATTTTAGGAACAATAATAGTTCATCTTGTTATTGGTATCATATTTATGATAATAAAATTGTCAGTATCATACAGGGATACAGGAAAATATGTATGGATTGAATTCGAGTCGCCGCGTGAGGAAAAAGTATTACAGATACAGGAACAAAAAGAAGAAGTGCAGGGCTATGATGAAGAGGAATACTGGACAACAATAGCAGCAAATTTGTCAAATGAGCCGGAAGAAGAATTTGATATTGAAAAATATATGGATAAGATAAAGGAGGAATTGATTGAAAGTGGAGATATTACGAAAGAAGACAATTATATTGATGACAGGAAACAGGTTGAAAAAGCACTCCAGGCGGGGATTACAAGTTTTATTGAAGATAAAAGAACTGAAGAAATAAAGAATGAAGTTGAAAAAACCTCTGCAGAAATTGCCGCCCAATACCGTGGTCCAACACGGATATATTACGAACTGGCAGGGCGGGTGCACAAAAATCTTCCCCTTCCAATATATCTGTGCGAAGGTGCCGGAAAAGTTGTAGTGGATATTGAAGTTGACAGGAAAGGTTCAGTTGTGACTTCAGCTATTAATGAAAGCGAAACTGCTATAGTTAATGAATGTTTGTACCAGGCAGCAAAAAAGGCTGCTTCACTTTCTGTTTTTAACACTGACTATTTAGCACCGAACAGGCAATCCGGAAAAATCACTTACCATTTTGCAGCACAATAGGGATTAGTGGAGCAAAGAGCGGAGTGCAGCAAATACAGGTTCCCCTTTAAGATAAATATAGTAAGGGATACTCTTATTATTTCTTTTACAATATTTACATTGATGGTAAAGCACATAATAATTGGAAATATTGATTCATCTGAACTCTGCGACGGGTAGTAAAAAAGCTAAAAAAAAATCATCTTCGGACTACGGATTAATTCGATACCTCTTTTATTCAGGGGAAAAAAATAAAATACACCTAGTGTCATGTCAAACTTGTTTTGACGGTTGAAGAATAGTTGGCAAAAGGCAAATGGCAGTTGGCAATGATGTTAGCAGTGGAGTATTATTTGCCAACTAAACATTTACGACATATTAAGATTGACATAACACTAGTTGGCACTTATGTCAGTCAGCCCAGAATTTATCTTTCAAAGAATTGGCAACAGGCTTAAGATAAGAAGGTATAACACTATACAACTTATTGAAATCAGGCAAAACATCTTTATTGGTAGAAAGATCTGTAACGTCTTCAGGTGGAGGAGGAATATGACACTGACCAATAAACGGTAATAATGCCCAGGGATCTGTATTTTCCTTAAATTGTGAAACTAATTCAAGGGCTATTATATTATAAATGACAGGATTCCTATAATCTTTAGAACTACGAATTTTTCGAACTTCTTCTTTGATCCAGGCATTTGAGACCTGATTTTGAACCAGATCAACTTTTTCAACAATTTCTCTTAATTTATCATTTTTAAGATTACCGAAATGTTTATAATATCCTTCATACTTTTTATCCGGAGCATTGAATTCCCATTGCTCACCAAGCAGATCAAGAAAATAGAAAGAGGTGGTATGGCATATTATTTCTGATAACCAGCTTATGGCTCTTGGGTCACAGTATATATGACAAAGTTCATGCGCAAACTGATAAGTTGCTTTTCCAAAAGTATCAAACTCAGTTTGCAAACCAATTTTGTATTTATCTGTTTCAAGAGGTATATAAAGTCTGTGATCATAATACATGTCATGTACCAGATAAATAGGTTTATACCCAAGTGGTGGCCCCGTTGGTATTAACCTTTCAAATTCACTGGCAATTTGATCAATAGCCAGTGCAATGGTCTTATTATATTCATTATTGTCCCAAAGATTGTAATGTATTTCCCAGTTCATATTGTTATTTTTATAATTAAATATACAAATAATATACGAAAACACAAAGTTTATGATGAATCTTTTGAGGTAATTTAATTTGGACAGGAAATATATGATGTTATTAAAAACACAAATGGGAACATCTTCGTTTGAAGAATGTTCCCATTTCACTTTTTGATTCCCGTAGGTTTCGCAAGTGCCAAGCTACGGTTATTATGGTTTTTGTCTGTCCAACTTGCTCCTTTCAGTTCAAGTCTTTTTTACATCTGAACCGGTCATTGGTCCCCTCCGAAGAGTTTCGCATCCACCAGTTCTGGCTTTTTAAAGGTCCCTTTAAAACCTGGTTCTTTCGAACCCGACTCTGAAGAGTTTAACCTGTACCTGATCGCCTCCTAAGAGTTGATCTTTCCAGGTCCACCTTTTTAGGT
Source organism: Bacteroidota bacterium (assembly GCA_030618105.1). Lineage (GTDB taxonomy): Bacteria > Bacteroidota > Bacteroidia > Bacteroidales > VadinHA17 > JADFUQ01. The sequence goes on from JAUXED010000003.1 coordinate 42,896, forward strand.
CACTTTCGGGAGAGCTTCACAAACCGTTTTCCAGATCAAGTATTTTGCGGTTTTACCCGTTTCGTACTCTTGCTTTCTTCAAGCTGATCCGGTTGGCCTGGTTACCTTTCCCTGAGTGGGCTCTGCTACCGATTAGCCTAAGCTTCTCTTTCACAGATCCAAACCTTTCAAGCCTACCTTTTATCTCTAACTTGGTAGATCAAATATAGAAATTTGCATCTTTCCTTCCAATTCTTTTATTGAAATACAATAAACAAAGAATTAACAACAGTTGTTAACAATTGTTAATAACACATTTTACTTATTTTATGCAGTTGTGTTTGCATCTTAAAAGTTGTATAATGAGATAAATATAGAGTATTTAAGGACTGGTGACATAAGATAATCTCATCAAAATATTTGCGAATAATAAATTTTAATATATATCTTTACCCGCTTAAAAAAAAAATCAATGATAAAAAAAATCCTTATTGCCAACCGCGGAGAGATTGCAGTTAGGGTTATCAGATCGTGCTGCGAAATGGGTATTAAAACGGTAGCGATCTTCTCGGAAGCTGATAGGAAATCATTACATGTCAGATATGCTGATGAAGCATATTGTATTGGTCCCCCACCCTCAACAGAGAGCTATTTAAGAATTGACAAAATTCTGGAAGTAGCAAAAAAATCAAAATCAGATGCAATTCATCCCGGATATGGCTTTTTATCCGAGAATCCTGAATTTTCTCGCAGAATAAAGGAATCAGGTTTAATATTTATCGGGCCTTCAGAATTTTCCATTCGCACTATGGGCGACAAGATCAGCGCAAGGCAAATTATGACAAAAGCAGGTGTCCCTGTGGTTCCGGGTACAAAAGAAAATATATTAGATAAAAAGCAAGCCCTGAATACGGTTGAGTCTATCGGTTTGCCGGTAATGATTAAAGCGGCTTCGGGAGGTGGAGGAAAAGGGATGCGCCTTGTGAAAAAGAAAGAAATGGTTTGGGAATCAGTGCAAGCTGCAAAATCTGAAGCTCTGGATTCATTTGGAGATGATTCAGTTTATGTTGAAAAATATATTGAATCTCCACATCATATTGAATTTCAGATTTTAGCCGACCAGCATGGAAATGTTATTCACTTGTTTGAGAGAGAGTGTTCTGTACAACGAAGACATCAGAAAATCATTGAAGAGACACCAAGCCCTTTGTTAACAGATAATCTGCGGCAGGAAATGGGTAAATGTGCTATCAATGCCGCAAAGGCTGCAAATTATGAAGGTGCCGGAACAATTGAATTCCTTGTTGATAATGATTTGAACTATTATTTCCTCGAGATGAATACAAGACTTCAGGTGGAACATCCGGTTACTGAAAATGTTACCGGTATTGACCTGGTGAAAGAACAAATTAGAATTGCCGGTGGACAAAAGCTTTCTTATCAACAAAATGAGGTTACTCAAAATGGACATTCTATTGAAGCCAGAATTTATGCTGAAGATTCGGATAATAATTTTATGCCAAGCCCGGGTATAATAACAAAAATGACTGAACCATCAGGGATCGGTGTTAGAATTGACGGCTATATTTTTGAAGGTTTTGAAGTGCCTGTTTTTTATGACCCTTTGATGTCAAAGCTTATTACTTATGGAAGAAACAGGGAAGAAGCTATAAACAGAATGAAGAGATGCCTGGATGAATATTACCTGTCTGGTGTTAAAACATCTCTGCATTTTCTCAGAAGAATAATGGAAACACCTGACTTTGTTGAAGGAAAGTATGATACACATTTTATAGAGCAAAACCATGATTTTCTTTTTAATACTATTAATGAGGATAATACCATGAAGAATACAGAAGATCTGGTAGCGATAGCATCTTTACTCGAGTATGAATTAAATCTGAACCATGCATCAGGAAACAACCATTCACCCTCACATAATCCCTGGAAAGAATTTGGCAGAAAATTGGGCATTACCAGATTATAACTACACTTTTAAATACACAATAATTTAAAGGAACTCTATGGAAATTATTGTAAACAAGAAGAATAAAGAAGTTAAGATACTTGAACGACAAGCAAATAATTTGTTAGTGATTGTTGATAATAAAAAGTATCATGTTGATGTTAAAAAGATAGATAAGGATACTTATTCTTTATTATACAAAGGAAAATCGTACGATCTGAAGGTTGTATCTGAATATGATAAGAGAAAGTATTCTGTTAAACATCAGTTCAACCATTACGAGGTTGAAATTATGGATTCTGTAGCCCGTTACAGAAAAAACAGAGGGAATAATGATATTGAAGAAGATCAAAGTTCTATCTCCTCTCCTATGCCGGGCAAAGTTGTGAAAATTCCTATTGAGGTTGGTGATAACGTCGAGTCAGGGCAAACGCTCATAATAATCTCGGCAATGAAAATGGAAAGTGAATATAAGGCAAAGAAAAACGGAAAAGTAAAAGAAATACTTACAACAGAAGGCGCTATAATTGAAGGTAACCAGTCTTTAATCCTTCTTGAATAACCTGTTGTCCTGATTTGATAAAATTTTCTTTATTTTTTGTTTCTTTATTTGCCGGGCAATTGCCCTTATAGAATTTTTAATTTTATTCTTTAACATATATACAGTAAAATTTTCCCACTATGTCAACACACGAGGAGAAATATAAGGAATTTGAAAAAAGAAAAAATGCTGCGGAACTGGGAGGAGGCATTGAAAGAATTGAAAAGCAACATAAAATTGGAAAGAAAACTGCAAGAGAAAGAATCGATATTTTGCTCGATCCGGGCACTTTCACCGAAACAGACCGGATGGTAATACATCGTACCAGAGATTTCGATATGGATAAAAAAAAGATTCCTGGTGATGGTATAGTAACAGGGTATGGAAAAATTGATGGCAGGTTGGTTTATGTTTTTGCCCAGGATTTTACTGTATTTGGAGGAACTCTTTCAAGGACAAATGCTGATAAAGTTGTGAAACTTATGGATCTTGCCTTAAAAATGGGAGCTCCGGTGATAGGTCTTAATGATTCAGGTGGTGCCAGAATTCAGGAAGGTGTTCAGAGTTTAGGAGGATATGCTGATATTTTCTATCGTAATGTGATCAGTTCAGGTGTTATACCACAGATATCTGCTATAATGGGGCCATGTGCCGGTGGGGCTGTCTACTCTCCTGCCCTTACAGATTTCATATTTATGGTTAGAAAAACAAGTTACATGTTCGTTACCGGACCTGATGTTATAAAAACTGTTACTCATGAGGAGGTTACAAAGAATGAACTGGGTGGAGCAATGACTCATAATTCAAAAAGCGGAGTTGCACATTTTATTGCTGATGATGATGAACAGGTTCTGATGATGATAAGAGAATTGATTGGATTTATACCGTCAAATAATATGGAGGATCCGCCAGAAAAGAAATGTACTGACGATATTAAACGGGAAGATGAATTTCTTCAAAAACTTGTCCCTGTAGATCCTAATAAACCTTATGATATGAAAGAGCTTATCACTACAATTGCAGATGATAAGGATTTTTTAGAAGTCATGCCTCTTTATGCACAAAATATTATTACGGGGTTCGTCAGGCTTAATGGTAAGCCGGTAGGAATAGTTGCTAATCAACCATCTGTACAGGCAGGTGTACTGGATATTAACGCCTCAACAAAAGGAGCACGCTTTGTAAGATTTTGTGATGCATTCAATATCCCTCTGGTAACTTTTGAGGATGTTCCTGGTTTCCTGCCCGGGACAACACAAGAATTTGGAGGGATTATTCGCAATGGGGCAAAGTTGATATATGCTTTTTCAGAGGCAACTGTACCTAAGGTTACATTAATTACAAGAAAAGCATATGGAGGTGCGTATTGTGTAATGTCAAGCAAACACCTTGGAGCAGATGTAAACTATGCTTATCCAATGGCAGAAATTGCTGTAATGGGTCCTGATGGAGCTGTAAATGTTTTATTTCGTAATAAATTGGATGCCGAAAAATCTGATCTTGTAGATGAATACAAGGCAAACTTTGCTAATCCATATAAAGCAGCTGAACTTGGATATCTGGATGAAATTATATACCCGAAACAAACCAGATTTAAGCTAATTCAGGCTCTCGAAATGGCTGCAAATAAAGTAAAATCAAATCCTCCGAAAAAACATGGTAATATCCCCCTGTAATCAGCGCTACCGTGTTAACTAAACTTTTCTTATCCAGTACTGGAAATATCATCCAAAAATATCAACTACTTCCATAATAGCAGAAAACAATGATTAATAACTGGAAAAATAATGGATGGATTTTGCCGGTTTTAAAAAGAAAAAATGAGGTTCACAATCCTGGAAACTAAGCACCCTTATTTTGATGCAATGAAAGTGAATTAAATGAAGATAATAAACCAACAACTAAACCTAAAATTAAGAGAAGAGTAACGGATTAGAACCTCATTTTCATTTTCAAAGATAATAAAATATTTTTCTATAAAAAAAATCTTTTAGGTTTTTTTTTTAAAATAATGACAAATTCTTTTTTCCTTTATTTTTTTTATTGAAGAAATAAAATATATGGTTGGTTATTTATTTCGAAGATTTTTTTTCCTTCTGGTAATCGTTATAACATATACACCTGTTATTGCTCAGGTTCAGGACAGCATAATAAGTTCACGGAAGGATATGAATGTTGACGAGTTAAATAAAAAACTTCTGGATGCTGCTTACGTGGGAAATGATGCTAGTGTATTAAAATTTTTGGAAGCAGGAGCTGATCCGAATACTTCAATGTGGAATGGAATTACCCCACTTATGTTTGCTGCTGATAATGGATTCCTGAAAACAGCTAAAATCCTTGTTTTGAATGGAGCTGATGTAAATAAAAAGCCCGAAAACCAGGTTTCAGCTTTGGTTAATGCTGCTTTTAATAATAACATGGACATTGCAGAATTATTAATAAGACATGAAGCAGATATTAATGATACGGATAGTTATGGAATCTCTTCTTTGATATATGCAGCTGCTTATAATTATTACGTCTTATGCGATATGCTATTGTATTATGAAATAAATATCGAAATACAGGATAAAGATGGAACAAATGCTGTAATGGCAGCTACTGTTGTTGGTAATTATGATATAGTAAAACTACTCCTTGATAACGGGGCTCAGGTAAACAATACTGATCATGAGGGGTACACAGCACTGATGATGGCAGCTCAGAATGGTGATACCAGCATGATTAATCTTTTTCTCAATCACCATGCTGAACCGGATCACGTAAATAAATATGGATTATCTGCTTTACATGTTGCTATAAAAAACGGACATCTGGAGGCAGTCAGGATATTGGTGAACTATGGTGCAGAGATTTTACTACATGATAACACAAGATATACACCATATGTACTTGCTAAAAAATCCGGTAACAGGGAAATGAAAAAATATTTATCATCCCTGAAAGTTAAGAAAACATTCAAGCCAACCATCGACAGGTTATTTCTATCTCCCTGTTTTAAACTAAATACCGGTGATTTGTTTTTTGGAAGTGAGATAGGTATTATTGATGAAAATCTGGAAATCGGTTTACAATTTGGCTATTTTTCCCGCACTTTTCCAAAACGAATTCTTATTAAATCAGACGAAAACATTTCTTTTCAGTATTGGGAGAACAGGACAAACCTTGAATTTGGAATTAATAAATATCTGCATCTTTCAAATCTTGCTTCAGGAGCATCTGTTGATGTTTATGCATTTAGCAAATTTGTTTATTCATTTGGCGGAAAATATCCGGGATCAGATCAAAAGGCAAAGTCTGTTACAAAAGTTGTTCCCGGTTTTGGAATTTGCTGGGGTCAGAAGTTATTTAAATTTAATTTGGGTTATGAATATTTTAATACTGGTATTGAACCAGCAAAGAAGCATTGGATAAACCTTGGGGTTTCTGTGAACTTATATTTACATAAAAAAGAACTTCGGGATAAAGTAATTGAATGGTATTGATCAATAAAAAAGTTGGCAGTTGGCAATTAGCAGTTGGCAGTCGGCAAAGAACAATCAACAGTCGGCCCGCCCGTACCGAACGCCCGCCTGACCGGACGGGCAGGGTACGTTTGGGCGGGCAGTCGGCAGTCGACAAAACTGAATATTTACAATAAACTGAGTATGAAAAAGAAAATAGTAATGTTATTTTTGGTTTTATTTCCGGTAATGGCAAGTCTTATACTTTCTTGTGATGAAAAGTTTAACTTTCTTGAAGTAAATTGTTCTGATTGCTATCGTATTAAGCCTGATAGTGGTGAACTAATAATTCAATTAACTATAAATGATGAAAACCCTGAGGTTCCAATAGCAATTTACAGGGACAGAATAGAAGCCGGCCGGATAAGAATAAGAGATACTGTTTCTGAGAAAACAGTTTATATAGAAGTTCCATTGAATCATTATTATTCTGTTAAAGCTGAATATAAGGTTGGTAATGATTCGGTTTTTGCTGTTGATGGTGATAGAATTAAAACTCATCGTGTTACTGACCAGTGCGATACTATTTGCTGGATTATCAAAGGTGGCAGATATGACCTGAGGATAAAAGACAACGTGCCTTAGTAGTTCAAGAAGTTTAAAGTGACTAAAGTTTAAAGTGACTAAAGTTGAGAAGAAGTTATAACTTTAGTCACTTTTTTAATTAGATTAAGGAATTCGCCTTACGATGTGTTAATTTAATATAGTGGTCCAAGGATTCGGGCAAGTGATGCAGAAACTTTTTGCTTTAAGGGTCGCTTTTTCCATTCCCCGGGGATTATCAAATGGCTGTTTTCAAGATCTCTGCGAAAATCATTCTCCAGGCTTATTGTATGTATTTCATTGTATATTAAGGCATTAACTTCAAAGTTGAGGTCAAAACTTCGATAATCAACATTCGCGGATCCAATCGAAGAGAAAACCCCGTCAACCATAATTATTTTGGTGTGATTAAACCCTTTCTCATAAAGGTAAACCCGGATTCCTGCATCAAGCATTTCCCCTATGTATGAAATTGAGTTCCAGTAAGCAATTGTTGAATCGGAACGTGCAGGTAAAATAATTCTAACATCAACACCACTCAGGGAAGCTGTTTTAAGAGCAGTGAGAATACTTGGATTAGGGGAAAAATATGGTGTAGAAATAAAAATATTCTCTTTGGCTGTACTGATAGCTGCAAAATAGGCCTGCATTATACTTGACCAATCAGAGTCAGGACCACTTGAGGTGATCTGTATCAGACATTCCTCATTAACCTTGTGATTTGGAAAATATCTGAGTTGATGACCAATAATTATCCTCGAAATAAAATACCAGTCAACAAGAAAGATCATCTGAAGTGAATGTACGCTTTCCCCTTCCAGTCTTAAATGAGAATCGCGCCAGAAACCCACTTTAGGATCTCCGTGAATATACTTGTCTGCAATATTAAATCCACCGACAAAACCTATTTTTCCATCCACAACAATGATTTTGCGATGATTTCTGAAATTTGCCTTGCTGGTAAGGTAAGGAAATCTTACCGGCATAAAGGCATAAGTTTTAATGCCTTCTTTTTTAAGTTCCTTTAGATACATTTTACTTATTTTCCAACTTCCAACATCATCATAAATAATACGTATCTTCACTCCTTCTCTGGCTTTCTTAACAAGAACATCCTTGATCCTGTTCCCAATATTATCAGATTCCCATCGATAAAATTCCATATGAATATGGTCTTTAGCTATATTGAGAGCATTGATAATAGAATCAAATGTTTCTTCTCCATTAATAAGAATATTTACTTTATTATATTGAGTAAGGAGTGCTTTGCTGTTATTTAATAACAACGTCATAATATTCCTTTTTTCATTGATCTTTTTGTTTTTCAGGAACTTTTGATGAGGCAATTCATTTACCTGATCCCTGCTTAAACTGCTTATCCTTTCCAGGTCTACCAACTCTTTCCGGGAAAAGATTTTTACTTTTCTGTAATTTTGTCCAAAAATAAGATATCCGATAATTCCAATCACCGGAATAAGAATAATGAATAAACCCCAGGAAATGGTTTTTACAGGATCACGGTTCTCAAGGATAACCATAAAGACAGTAAACAAGATAGACCCACCGTAAAGGATAGTGATTACCAGAGCAACATTACTCAACAGGACATCCCAATGAATAGCAGTGATCATCTTTTTTTGAATTAATAGAATACTAAAGTTAGAAAAAACCCGGATAGCTTCCTATTTTTTTTTACGATCACACTATTGATTATTACCAGCAATAACCAAAGGGCGACTAAAACTCAATTAATGATTCTGTTATAAGCATTAATAGCATAAAAAAAGGGACAAACGTCCCTATTTCATAAATCATTATTTTCAAAAATTTAGAAAAATATGCCCAGACTGAAAATGAATTGCGGGTTCCTTGAATCAAACTCAAAATCCTCTCCACCAATATTTACACCATCCCCTAGTTTACTGAGGTTGCCTTCGTACCGTACATCAAGCGAAATGGTATTTAAAATATCAAGGCCTACACCTGCCTGGTATCCAAAAGATGCTCCCTTTAGTTTTTCTTCATAACCTGCTGTTTCAATAAGATCAGCCTTACTGTCGATTATTATGCTGGCAACAGGACCGGCATTTATACGTGCCGGACCAAATTTAAAGCCTGCCAGAACAGGTATATCCAGTTTCTTGAATTCCATTTTCTTAATACTAATATCCTGCGTTATCAAGTCCGTAACTTCCACTTCACCACCGGTAGATGAAAAGTATAGTTCAGGCTGTATAAAAACTCCAAAAAAAGTAACTCGTGTCATAAGACCTGCATGGAATCCAACACTGGCAGTCTTTAGTCCTTCCAGAGAATATTCTTCAATCCCCTGTGTCACAGTAATAATATTATCCATTTTTATGGTTGACGAATTGACACCGCCCTTTACGCCGAATTTAATCTGAGCATTTGCAGCAACAAAAAGGGATATTCCAATTAGTATTAAAAATACTTTTTTCATATCTGTTTTGTTTATTTATTTGTAACTATTCAGTGCCTAAATGAAGAAGTGCCTAAAGTGTCTAAAGTGCCTAAAATGCCTAAAGTTATAACTTTTTTTCTCCTCAACTTTAGTTCACTTTAAACTTCTTCTATAACGATAATCATGGTTGTTTATTTTAAAGAAACATTATTAATATGTGAGCAAAAACTATAATATTTGTAACTTCACATTAGTAATAACAATAATCTTGAATATGTTATTAATACTACTAATATTACTAATTACAGACCTGTTTTTTTATAAAGGGATAAGGCATTTATCAGATCACAGGTTAACGGTAAAACAGAAAAAGATTTTAACCTTGTTATTCTGGGCTCATAGTATTGGTTTTATGGCTGGTACTTTATTAGTATCTAAATGGATGCATAATGATTATGATCCGGCAGTACAACGAAGGATTTTTTGTTTTGTTGGTATACTCCTTGCATTTTATGTACCTAAATTTCTTTTTATTCCATTTAATTTTTCTGAAGACATCATTCGCTTTAGTTCTATGTTGATTATCCGGATTGTTGGAAAAAGAAAAACTGAAAAAGTGAATAATAATCCGAAAATTACACGAATAACATTTCTTACAAAAGCAGGATTAATTCTTGCAGCAATTCCATTCGTATCCTTAATTTATGGAATGACTTCAGTAAAATTCAATTTCCGGATAAAAAAGATCAATCTGAAATTTAAAAATTTCCCTGAAGAGTTCTCCGGTCTCAGTATTGTGCATATATCCGATTTACACATAGGAAGTTTATACGGACATCATGAAAAGATTGCCGAAGCTGTAAAAATGATAAATTCCCTCTCTGCTGATATTATTTGCTTTACAGGAGATATTGTTAATGATTTTGCTGGTGAAATGAATGGTTGGTTTGAGATACTTGGTAAAATGGAAGCCCGGATAGGCAAGTATTCTATTTTAGGTAATCATGACTATGGTGATTATCATTATTGGAGTTCTGATGATGAGAAAAAGAAAAACCTGGAAATGATAAAACAGGCTCATCACCGGTTGGGTTTCAAATTATTATTAAACAAATCAATTACCATAACAAGGCAGAATAATTCAATAGCAATTATTGGTGTAGAGAATTGGGGCAAACCTCCATTTGCCCAGTATGGTGATCTTAATGCTGCATGCAAAGGTTTGGAAAAAACCCCATTTAAGATACTGCTTTCTCACGATCCAAGTCATTGGGATGCTGAGGTGCTCAATAAGAAAGACATCCCTCTAACTCTTTCAGGGCATACACACGGAATGCAATTTGGAGTAAAGATTGGAAAAATAAAATGGAGCCCTGTCCAGCTAAAATATCCCAGATGGATAGGTCTTTATACTGAAGGAGAGCAATTGCTTTATGTAAATCCGGGATTAGGATATATTGGATATCCGGGAAGGGTTGGAATATATCCTGAAATTACCTTTCTTGAACTTAATAGAAAGGCTGCTCCAATAGTGAAACAGCCTCTATCCAAATCAGTATAAGTTACCGAAACAAATTACATATTCTTAATAATTTCACTTCCAAATTTAGAACACTTAAGTTTTGTAGCACCTTCCATCAGTCTTTCAAGATCGTAAGTCACTCTTTTGCTGACAATTGATTTCTCCAAACCCTTAATTATCAGGTCGGCAACTTCATTCCATCCCATATACTGAAACATTAGCACACCTGAAACTATCACTGAACCAGGGTTAACCTTATCCAGTCCGGTATATTTTGGAGCTGTACCATGTGTTGCTTCAAAAATTGCATGACCTGTTTGATAATTAATATTAGCACCGGGGGCAATACCTATTCCACCTACACTTGCAGCAAGAGCATCTGATATATAATCACCATTCAGGTTCAAAGTAGCAATTACCGAATATTCAGCAGGTCTGGTAAGTATTTGTTGTAAAAATGCATCAGCGATAGAATCCTTGATCAGCACTTTTCCTTCATCGTTAGCTTTCGATTGTGCGAAGTTTGCAGCATCAACACCATCTTTTTCCTTAATCCTGTCATATTCCTGCCATGTAAAAACCTGATCGGAAAATTCACGTTCGGCAAGATCATAACCCCATTGTTTGAATTGTCCCTCAGTATACTTCATAATATTTCCTTTATGAACAAAAGTAACTGATGGTAGTTTATGATCAATGGTATACTTGATAGCAGCCCGAACAAGACGTTCTGTTCCTTCACGAGAAACCGGCTTGATACCAATTGATGAAGTTTCCGGGAAACGAATTTTTGTAACCCCTAACTCAGATTGCATAAAATCAATAATCTTTTTTGCTTCAGGAGTACCTGTCATCCACTCAATCCCCGCATATATGTCTTCAGAGTTTTCCCTGAATATAACCATGTTTGTCAGCTCAGGCCTTTTAACCGGAGAGGAAATTCCTTTGAAATATCTAACAGGGCGTAAACAAACATAAAGATCCAACTTCTGCCTTAAAGCTACATTTAATGACCGGATCCCTCCTCCTACCGGTGTAGTAAGCGGACCCTTAATTGCAATAAGATGTTCC
>JAUXED010000174.1 GCA_030618105.1 Bacteroidota bacterium
GGTAATGAGGAGAAGATGAGAAGAGGAGATGAGGAAATGGAGTAATGAGGTAATGAGGAGATGAGGAAATAAATTAATTAATTAAATTATTATATAAGAAAATGAATCTGCTAAATTTATTTGTAATTGCATTACGATCATTGAACAAAAACAAGATCAGGTCGTTACTAACAATGCTGGGGATCATTATAGGTGTGGCTTCGGTGATTGCTATGCTGGCTATTGGTCAGGGCTCGAGAGACAGTATTGAAAACCAGATATCCGGATTGGGATCAAATGTTATTATGGTGTTTCCGGGTGCAACTTTCAGGGGAGGGGTTGCTACTGCGGCAGGATCTGCCCAGAGTCTTGAAATGGATGATCTGGAAGCTATTCGGGCGAATTGTCCATCGGTGAAATATATCAGTCCGGTTGCACGGTCCGGTGGTCAGATCATTGCAGGATCAAATAACTGGAACAGTTCCATTCGTGGTGTGTATAATGAATATCTTGATATAAGAAATATTGAGGTGGAAAGCGGATCATGCTTTTCGGAAACGGATGAGAAAAGGGCTTCAAAAGTGTGTATAATCGGACAGACGGTAGCAGAAAACCTGTTTGATGAATATACCGACCCTGTTGGTCAAAGAATAAGGATAAACAAAATACCTTTTACTGTTATAGGTTTGTTAAAAGAAAAAGGTCAGGGTGCAATGGGAGAGGATCAGGATGATATAATTTATGCCCCGTTCTCAACTGTCCAGCGCAGGATGAGAGGTGACAGGCAGAATATTTCGCAGATATTTATTTCGGCAGTGTCTGAAGAAAAAATTGAACTGGCATCTGAAGAGATTGATGAATTGCTGAGAACAAGAAAAAATATCAGTAAGTATGAAGATCCTCCGTTTAATATTCGCACACAAACCGAGATTGTTGAGATGTTCACATCTACATCAAATACTATGATCGTACTACTGGCAGGTATAGCCAGTATTTCACTAATTGTGGGTGGCATTGGTATTATGAATATTATGCTTGTATCTGTAACAGAAAGGACAAGAGAGATTGGGCTCAGGATGGCAGTAGGGGCAAGGAGTAAGGACATTCTTCGCCAGTTCCTGCTTGAAGCAATATTATTGAGTCTGCTTGGTGGATTAATCGGGGCTGCTTTCGGAATATTATCATCAAAACTATTTGTTACAATAATGGGTTGGCCGGTAACTGTTTCAAGCTATTCTGTTATTCTGGCATTTTCTTTTGCCTTTATCATTGGGGTCTTTTTTGGCTGGTATCCTGCCGGCAAAGCTGCAAGGTTAATACCAATGGATGCATTAAGGTATGAGTAGGGAAGAAGGGAATAGAGGGAATAGATGGAGTAGAGGGAATAATGGAACGTTTGAGCAAACTTGTTTGCGAAAACCTCATAGCCCGTCCCGAACTTGATTCGGGAAGCAGGTTGTGGGAAGGATTGTGGGAGCGAATAATGATGGAATAATGTAAAATAAGAATTTATTAACAGGGTTGATTATTTCGATAAGATGCCGGCTTTTTCCTGATAATTGCTATCCGCCGGTGGATTATTATGAGAGTAAAAATAATTAACACTTCTCCTAAAAGGAAGATGCCCCACGTAAAACTCTCTGGTACATAACTGGTTAGTTTATTGATGAAATCTTCGTTGGTGGAAAGCGATGAAAGTTCATTCAGGTAACCGCCTCTGATAAACAAATAAGTATAATCCCGGATGAAACTGATGAATATGATAACGGCACCGGAGATAATCAAAACCCATTCATATGAAATCAGTCTGAAATGCTTTTTTGCAGTTTCGCCGGCAAATAATAAAGCAGCCATGTAAATCATTGAAAAAGAGCAAATAACCGGTGCTATTACCGGACCAACCCATGTAATTGGAATTAGAAAAAGTATATCCCAGGTGAGGAGTGAATCAGGCCAACCAATAAGAAGCTTCAACCCGCAATAATAAAAAAGATCCCATACAGCAAACGAGAAAAGAAAAAAACCAAATTGCTGGAGAATGGTCTTTCCTGCCAGAAGACCTATGCATATCAGCATAATCATTGTAGACAGTTCTCTGAGAAGTTCAAATGAGAAGATCCTGGGTTCAATTAGTTTTAACGGAAATTCAAATCCTTCAGGGTAATACAGCTCACGAAGATAAATTACAAGAATGGCTTCGAAAAAGCCCATTGCAAGGGCAAAGACACCTGTTTTCCAGATTTTAATTGTAATATCACGGGAAATCCATGGGTTGATCATATGGGATTATTTTTCATCAGCTTTACCGGTCATTGGTACGAATCGTACCCCGTAAAGCTTTTTTTCACTGATTTTACCGTTTTTACTTTTTTTAACCACCACAAGGTTCTGTATCCATCCTTCTTTACCAACAGGAATAACGATCCTGCCTCCGGGTTTTAACTGGTCTATCAATGGAGCAGGGATCTTTTCCGGGGCACATGTAACAATGATACCATCGTATGGGGCATGCTCTTTCCACCCAAAATATCCGTCACCTATTTTTACTTTAATGGTTTTATATCCAAGATTATTCAAGTCTTTTTTGGCTCTCAAACCAAGTTTTTCAATAATCTCTATTGTGTATATATGTGGTGTTAATTCGGATAAAACCGCTGCCTGATAGCCACTGCCGGTTCCGATCTCAAGGATTATATCTCCCGGTTCAATTTCCAGAAGCTCTGTCATGTGTGCAACGATCAGGGGTTGCGAAATTGTTTGCCCGCTTCCGATGGAGAGAGGGTGGTTTCTGTATGCATTTGCTTGCTGATACCCGGGAACAAATTTATGGCGTGGCACTTCTTTCATTGCATCAAGAACTTTCTTATCCGTTACAGGATCATATGGAGATTG
>JAUXED010000111.1 GCA_030618105.1 Bacteroidota bacterium
TCAAAATATCCCTGCAATTTGCCATCTTCACCCGGAGTGCCATGGATTGTTATAAGTGCACAATCAAATTTCAGTTTCCCCGTGGGAGTATTGCAGGAAAAGTCATCTTTGTTCACCGGGATCTGTCCGGTCTTTTCATCTTCAATAATCCAGTTTGTTCCTTTAATAATGATTTTGTAAACGTCATATTTATCGGGATCAAGTTCTCCGGCTATTTGTTCCGCACTTCGGATTGAAACAGGAAACTCTGAAGAATTTCCTCCGGCTATAACAGCAATGTTCTTTTTCATATATTGTAACTAATGAAGTTATATAATTGATTCCCCTCTGAAAAGTGTCTTTTCGCCACCCCGGTACAGTTGTTCCTCCTTACGGGGCAGGCAAAGGCACAAAGGCACAAAGATACACAAAAGATAAAGTAATGGAAATAAACCCTTTGTGAATCTTAGTGACTTAGTGTTTTAGTGGCATTTTCTTTTTTTGACTTTTCGAAGTGGACTCATAATTAGAGTCCTAAAGGTAAGAACAAATAATTAATATTATAATGAAGCCGGAGCTTCGTTCTACTGTCTGTTTCCTGTATATTTCCTCCATTTTTCAATAACCGTTGCCATATCATCCGGGAGGTTTGAGTCGAATGCCATTGGTTTACCTGTTGCAGGATGAATAAACTCGAGTGATTGTGCATGTAATGCCTGGCGGGGGAGTATCTTGAAACAATTCTGCGCAAATTGTTTATATTTCGTGAAAGTAGTTCCCCTGAGAATTCTGTCGCCTCCATAATCCCTGTCGTTGAAAAGAGGGTGTTTTATATACTGGAAATGTACACGTATCTGATGTGTCCTCCCTGTTTCAAGTTTGCATTCAACAAGACTAATATATCCCAGGTATTCCAATACTTTGTAATGAGTAACAGCATGTTTCCCATGTAAACCATCAGGGAAAATAAACATTTTAACCCTGTCTTTTGGATTCCTGCCTATATGTCCCGTAATTGTACCTTCAGCTTGTTTGGGTTCCCCCCAGACTATTGCCAGGTATTTTCGCCCAATTGTCCTGTTAAAGAATTGTTTAGCCAGTTTATTATGAGCCATATCAGTTTTGGCAATAACCAGTAAACCGCTTGTATCTTTGTCAAGTCTGTGTACAAGTCCTGCTCTTATTTCGCCTGACTGGAAAAGTGGCAGGTCTTTGAAATGATAATATAGTGCATTAACCAGTGTGCCATCGAAATTTCCATGACCGGGATGAACGACCATTCCCGCTTTTTTGTTCAATACAATAAGATGATCGTCCTCATATATTATGTCCAGGGGGATATTCTCAGGAATAATTTCAATTTCCCTTGGGGGATAAGACATGACAATACTTATTGTATCAGCGGGTCTTACTTTATAATTTGACTTAACAGGTTTTTTATTTACGAGTATGTTGCCGGCATCAGCAGCGTTCTGCACCCTGTTGCGGGAAACATTCTCAAGTTTATTAACCAGATATTTATCAATGCGTAACGGACTTTGACCTTTATCAACTTCATAATGGAAATGTTCATACATCTCATCACGATCATCTATGTTATTTGGTTTCAACATTATTTTGCCCGGTCAGTTTAACGAATGTGAATAAATTTTGCTGATCCAACAGGAATTCCATTTTTAGTGATCCTTACAAAATAGATACCAGGATCAAATCTTTCAACAGATATCCTTTTATTGAAATTTCCGGATGAAAAGACCTGCTTCCCATAGATATTGAAGATAAAAATACGGCATCCGGAAAAACAGGTTTCTCCCGGTACTGAAATATTTATAAACTCTTTTGCAGGATTAGGATAGATTATTAAGGGCTTAACAGGTATTTCAATAAAATTGGCTGTTAATATTGATTTACCAACCACGGGGCGCATCATTAAAGCTCCTGGTATAATGGTTGCCGACTGGATCCATATTTTTTGCTGGTCAACAACATCAGTATAAAATAATTTATTATTGCTTACACGGTTAAAATCGAAACCAACATTTAATGAGGTATTAAGATTTTGTTCCCAGCCAATATAAAACAAACCGGAGATATATAATGTTGTATCGAGCGTATAGGTAATGAACTGGTTCAGACTATCACTGTATATGGGTACTTCACCGGGTTGACTGTAAAGCAATTCGCCTGGTTTTCCTTCATTATCCCCCCATACTTTCAGGGTAAAACTTATTCTGTTGCCGTCATTAAATGACTGGTTGAAATAGATTTGAATAGCCTGCAACGAATCAGGGATGTAAGTTTTAAACTGGTAAGCTGCTTCACCATCGCCAATGCCCCATCCCGATTCAGCAGATCCGTCATCGTAAGCAAAATAATTATTGAATCTCTGGTAATAAACTACAGTGTCATTTATTTTCTCATCAAAATCATCCGTTACCAGGTAACTTCTTACCTCGAACAATGCTGAATCGGAATTGTTTGTATTATATGTAAAGAACAAACCCGATTCGTAATTAATTACCTCCCATGGATCTATATTGGAAGCACCCCCGGTATAAGAATGTACTACGGAATTTTCATAAACATCAGTAATTTGGAATTCTCTTGTAACATTCCTCGTAAGGTCATCATTATTTTTATACCATATAGGTATTTTCGCTCCCATTTCGAATAAATAAGCTTCATGGAAATGATCCCATGGCATTGATTCATATGTAGTTAATAATGATTGAATTGGGCGGACAAAAGCAACATCCTCAGGGATTGTATCTGCCGGATTCCTGTTCCTGTCGAGGATAATATAGTCAATATGCCAATGATCACAGTTAGTAACCATGCCCGGATCATCATTGTTTGATGTCAGACTGGCCCAGTTCCTAAACCTGAAGCGGAATCCATTAGCAAGGAATTTTTCATTAGTAACAGGAATAATTACAGGGATAAAAACGGTAGAACTGTCGAATCCGGGTTTAGACCACACGGAATGCCATAGAGTATCTTCAGGTGAATAAAACTCAAGTACAAGTGAATCACGGTATTCAGGTGTATCGGATAGTTTTTCATGCCAACCGGCCTGGTAATAAAAACTAAGATAAATATTATCTGAAGCAGGATAATCAAGATCAATAGGTTTGGATGTAAGATGATCAGCTTCAAAACTAAAAGAGTTCGCATCTTCGTACAGGGCGCCGGTATTATCAATTGCATCAAATGTAGCTACTCCAATTGATGCCGGGTTAACCGGATATTCAGTATTAACAAATACATCTTTATCAGTCCATCTGTTCTGGTCAGGGACAACCCTGGTTGATGAAAAATCATCGAAAAAAGGGAGGGTCAAAGTATCCGGTGTTGCCTTGCTTTTTAAATGAATAATTTTACTGTGTGTTTTGTTATATTGTATTAATACAGGATTAACTGATAACCCTGTAAGCTTTTCCTGAGCCGTAGTTTCATTGCCAAACAAAAGGCAAAAAACAATTATACTGATAAAATATTGGAAATGTGGTTTTTTGGGATAATACGTAGTGATATTGGAATGTTGCCTGCCTGCCTGAATTACCAAACGGCAATTATTGACGGGTTGGATTTGTTTAAACTCTCGATTAATATTTTTTCTTTTCATTATTCCATTCTTCCATCTTTTCTTCTATCTTCCCATTCTTCCATTATTCCACCATTCCATTCTTCCCTCTATTCCCTTTATTCCCTTTACTCCCTCTACTCCCCTCTATTCCCTTTATTCCACTCTTCCATTCTATAGTTGTTGTGTCAGATTGAGGTAGTTTAGTTGAATCAACAGTTAGCCATATATATACTGATGATCCTAATGGTATACGGTAATTTTCGGCATATTCAGGATTTTGCTTCCAGATAAATGCAGTTATTGAGTCTTCTTCATTTTCAATAGTTTCATCAAATGTATAAGCACCCAGGTTCAAAGAAGACTCCAGGATTTTCTGTTTGGCAATTTCCAGATAGAGAGAAACAAGATCAGGAACAGGTGTTTTTTTGTTACTTAATCCTTTACCCAGCACAAGGTCAATAACTGCATTCTTTTTCAGTGAATCACCCTCCTCAATCTCAATACCATTATTTTTTTGTTTCAGGACATTATTTCTCGCAAGATCGGGGACAAAACTTAACTTTCCAATAATTAGTCCGCTGGCTTGAAGTAATGATTTTGCTTGTCTGAGAGACAATCCCACTACATTTGGCACTTTTATCATCTCGGGTTTTACAGCATTTATTGTCAGGAATATTTTCCGGTTTTTCTTTACATTAAAACCCGGTTCGGGATGTTGGAGTACCACATGTCCTTTTTCAACCTGCTGTGAATAAATAGAATCAATAATTACGAATTGTAACTTATGCTTCTTCGTTGCTTTTTCCACCTCTTCATGGCTCATCCCTGTGAAATCTGGTACCTGTCTGACTCGTCCATGACCTGTGTATATATGAAGGAAAAGAAGACTCCCGAAAATAGCCCCCGCAGCAATTAGTATTGCAATGGAAAGATTCTTAAGGAAAACTTTACTTATCAGAAAAGATAGAAATTTCATGATTCTATTTAGTATAGTAACGTAAACGCAAATATAAAATTATAAAGTTAAAAGTTATAAAGTTCATAAAGTTTAAAAGTTATAAGTTAATCGGAACTTTGCTCTTCACACTGCAACTCTATGGTTACATTTATTAAAGAATTAACCGCCAAGTACGCTAAGGATGCGCTAAGAACGCAAAGTGCAAATATTCTTAGCGAACTTTGCGCCTTCTTTGCGATCTCTGCGGTTAGTTTTTTTTCGCTTCATTCTTCCACTCTTTGACCTTTTGACTCTTAGACTTTTCGACTTCTTCACTATTTCTATATTCCCGAATTACATTATAAAGAGTATCTCTTTCCACCGGAGTTCTTTTTGCCTCACTGATAAGTGTTACGAGCTGGCTGGTTGAAAGTGTTGGTTTTTCATCATCTGCTCCGGCCATCGAATATATTTTTGTAGTGTCATCAATTGTCCCGTCAATATCATCCACACCGAAAGATAGGGAAAGTTGGGTTGCCTCTTTTCCAATCATTGGCCAGTATGACTTAATATGAGGGAAATTATCAAGATAGATCCTTGATACTGCAAAATTGCGCATATCTTCAATTGTTGTTACTTCACCTATATCTGATAGTTCATTATTAGCCATCCTGTATTTCAAGGGGATGAATGTATTGAATCCACCGGTTTTATCCTGTAGTTTTCTTAATTGTGAAAGATGGTCGATCCTGTCAGAGTAATTCTCAATATGACCATAAAGCATAGTAGCATTCGACGGGATACCTGTTTTATGAGCGGTTTCATGAATTTTTAGCCACTTCAGGGTAGATGATTTTTCATCACAGATCTGTTTACGTATTTCTTTTTTAAAAATTTCGGCTCCGCCACCGGGAATAGAATCCAGCCCGTATTCCTTAAGCTTTTTCAGACCCTCATCCAGTGTCATCCTTGATTTCTTTATCATAAAATCAAGTTCAATGGCAGTGAATGCTTTTACGTGTATCTGTGGAAGGATCTTTTTTATATTTCTTATCATATTTCCGTAATAGTGCAGGTCTCTGTTTGGATGCACCCCCCCGACAATATGAACCTCGGTGACCGGTTTATTTTTGTATTCGGCAACTTTCGAAAGTATTTCATCAATGCTGTATTCCCAGGCTCCTTTTTCATTTATTTTTCTACTGTATGAACAGAAGCGGCAGTTATAGATGCAAATATTCGTTGGTTCAATATGGAAATTGCGGTTAAAACAGACAAAATTCCCGTTTTTCTTTTCTCGTGTAAAACTTGAAAGTACCCCCAGCAACCCAAGATCAGCTTTTTCAAATAAGTAAAGCCCTTCCTTATCATTTATCCGTTCCTGCCTGAAAACCTTATTTGCTATAGTTTTTAAATTATCAGGCAGACCGGTTGATTGTATGATTTCCTTCATGTGTATAAAGCTATATTAAACTTCTGTATGTTAATTATTTGTAAAATGCAGTTAATTAAATTCTGTGGTATTTGTTACCTCACAAAGTAAATTATTTTTAATGGTGTTCGGTGAACCCTCATCCTGCATTCTTGGTTGAAGTTACTTTATACATGTCCTTTTGTTTTTGTACCTATATTTATTAACCTACTTATGGATGAGGGTTTCATCACGCTAAATAGTTTCAGGAAGTAAAAATAGAGTTAATATAATTGTATAGGAAATATTGAAGAAAAAAAAAGTAAAGGGGGGCCCTTTACTTTTTAGTTAGATTGAGATTGTATATTATGAGATTATACCTTATGCCTTGGTTCATCAGAAACGGATAGTTTTTTCCTTCCTTTTGCTCTTCTGGCTTTAATAACATTCTTCCCGCCGGGTCCTGACATTCTTTCCCTGAATCCGTGTTTATTCTTTCTTTTTCTGTTTGATGGCTGAAAAGTACGTTTCATGATTGTTATGTATTAAAATATAAATTGCTTATGATTTTGAAGTTGCAAAAGTAATATTTTCTGTATTTATAACAAAGAGTTTTTTGGGATTTTATTATTTAACCATCATCTTCTTCACAATAACACCCTCCTTATACAATAACCTGAAATAATATATGCCCGGAGGCAAATAATCCAGTTCAAATTCTTTACTGAATCTATAACCGGCTTCTATATGTTCTGATAAAATAACCTGTCCATGGAGATTGATAAGTTGCAGTTTAAGATCAACATCCCTTTCTCCGTTATACACCAACTTGAACTTGCCTTCATTCGGGTTTGGATAAATTTGAATATCTGATAATCCTGTTTCAACCGGATCAATTCCTGTAGGATCATCAAAAATGTTTATATCATCAATTGCAATTCCATCATTCTGGTAGCTGGAGTTAGATGCAAAAGCGAT
>JAUXED010000093.1 GCA_030618105.1 Bacteroidota bacterium
AAACAAATATTCCGGTTCCCCGAGACAGGTATTAGTGCAGATAATATGTTTCCCGGTGCCAGACTGAACGACATGTTCATGATCAATGACAGTACATTACAAGTACAAATCCTCCCCGAAAATCATCCTGTAAATATGAGTCCCTGGTATGCTTTTCGTATGTGGTCAGAAACTGAGCAAATCATATATCTTAAACTCTGTTATAAACATGGTAGACACAGATATTACCCTAAACTAAGCAGTGACAGTAAACATTGGGTCCCTGTTGATTCCTCTGATTATTTTTCAGAACCCGGCGATACATCAGCACTGTTCAGGATCCATCTGAAGCATGATACTATCAGGATATCTGCCCAGGAGAATATTACTTCTGATGAATGTAAACGATGGGTAGACAAAATGGTAAAAAAGCAATTTATAAGCATACATACAATTGGTCACAGCACATTGAAAAAACCGCTTTACGGATTATCCATTTCCGAATCAGATGGGAAGAACCTGCTCGTAATTCTTAGCAGGCAACATCCACCCGAGGTACCTGGGTATAAGGAAATGATAGCTTTTGTTGAATCAATTTCTGAAAACACTCGTCTTGCAAGAAAATTCAGGAAAAAGTTTGAAACAATTGTTGTACCTATGATGAACCCTGATGGTGTTGATAACGGTCATTGGCGGCATAATGCCGGAGGTATTGACCTAAACCGTGACTGGCGGCATTTTCATCAACCTGAAACATTTGCTTTCAGGAAGTATATACTTGAGAAAATCAAGAAACAAGATGCAAGAGTTTGTTTCGGGATTGATTTTCACTCCACCCAGAAAGATATTTTTTATTATTCAGAGAAAAATGTTAATCCTGATAAAGAAAATATTGCATTAAAATGGGTGAATTCAATAAATCAGCTATTCCCGGATAATTCTTTTAATCCCGAACCCACAGGGATAACCTCACAAATATCAAAAAACTGGTTCTTCAATGAAATAAAAGCAGAATCTATCACATATGAAGTTGGCGATAATACACCACGGGATATTATTAGAAAAAGAGGAAAAGAAGCCGCAAGACAATTGATGAAGATAATGCTTAAGG
This sequence comes from Bacteroidota bacterium, assembly GCA_030618105.1. GTDB lineage: Bacteria > Bacteroidota > Bacteroidia > Bacteroidales > VadinHA17 > JADFUQ01. Next base: position 1,091 of record JAUXED010000093.1, read on the forward strand.
ACATCTGATCAGTTGGCAGTTGGCAAAAAACAGGCAAAAGCAATCATTTAAGCATTTATGCATTTAATCATTCAATCATTTATTCATTCATTCATTCATTCATTCATTTCCCCAATAATCTGCTATATTTGCAAATAATTTTTAAACCAAATAATCTTATATTATGAAAACCTATCGACATTCACTTACAGCACTATTAATCAGCTCCTTACTGTATTTTAGTTGCACCAGTTACCATATTAACCAACCGGAAATAACCGCGGAGGAACTACAAGAGACCATAGGGTTTCTGGCTTCTGACTCACTTAAAGGCCGGTATCCCGGAACATCTGAAGACAGTATTATGGCAGATTACCTTGTAGAAAAATTCAGGGAGATGGGAATTATGATGATGGCTAAAGAGGGACAGCAATACTTCGAGATAGTTACCAGTATTAAAGCCGGGGAGAATAACTCACTTAAATACGGTGATACTACTTTAGAACTGTATAAAGATTTTGCTCCATTTTCTTTCTCCGGGAATGCAATTACCAAAGCAAAAGTTGCTTTTGTAGGTTATGGTTTTGAGATTGATGATGAAGATCTGAAATGGAACGATTACTCAGATATTGATGTTACTGACAAATGGTTAATGATTCTTCGCGGAGATCCTGAAATTGACAGTCTTACCAGTCCTTTTATCCCTTACAGTGGAGACAGGGATAAAGTAATGCTGGCAGGTGATCATGGTGCAGCCGGTGTATTATTCGTATCGGGACCCAAATTTGATCAGAAAGACAAACTTGTTGATCTTGAAACACAAAAAGCCCCTGTTGACATTTCGGTATTTCATATAACTAGAAATGTTGCAGATGACATTTTAAAAGGAGAAGGAAAAAATATTGAAAAGCTCGAGAAAAAACTCAATAAACAACGCAGTCCGGAAATATTTGAAACCGATATAATTATCAGAGGATTATCTGAAGTTCTGCAGGAGAAATCAACAACACGGAATATAATTAGTATGATAAAAGGAAATGATCCTGATCTGGCAGATGAATATATCCTTATTGGCGGGCACCATGACCATCTTGGCATGGGAGGCCCCAATACCGGATCAAGGAAACCTGATACTACTGCAGTTCACAATGGTGCAGATGATAATGCATCAGGTGTTGCAGCAGTGCTTGAAATCGCTGAGAAACTTTCATATAACCGCGATTCCCTGCGCAGAAGTATAATCTTTACAACCTTTGGTGCAGAAGAAATGGGTCTGCTCGGTTCAAAGTATTTCGTGAATAATCCTGTTGTTCCTATTGAAAAAATATGTGCTATGATAAACATTGACATGGTTGGCAGGCTAAGTAATGAAAAGTCATTGCAGATTAGCGGCACCGCAACCTCCGTTTCAGGCGCCGAACTTCTTGATAATATTACAGGCAGTAAGAACTTTAACATGGCTAAGTCTCCTGAAGGATACGGTCCATCAGATCATGCTTCTTTTTATGGAAAAGACATTCCTGTTTTCTTTTTCTCAACAGGGCCACATCTTGATTATCATACACCTGAAGATGATATTGAACAGGTTAATTTCGAAGGGCTGAAATCTGTATCTGACTATATATATTATCTTACATGGGAACTGGCAAATAGAGACTCTTCGTTAGTATTTCAGGAAGCCGGTACTAAGACAGGACAGCAACGAATGAAGCGTCGAAAAGGAGTTACACTTGGGATAATGCCTGATTTTGCCGGACAGGTGAAGAACGGGCTTCGTGCTGACTTTGTGTTAGAGGATCGCCCGGCTGATAAAGGCGGCATGGAAAATGGAGATATTATTATTGCAATCAATGGCAAAGCGATAAATAGTATATATGATTATATGTACAGGCTTGAGAAACTAAAGCAAGGACAAACTATTACTGTTGAGGTAAAAAGAGATAATGAAAAAAAGGTGTTACTAATCCAACTTTAGACAAATGGCTAAAACTGCTAATACAAAACTATATTGGTTACTTGCATTTATCATAACTATTGCAGCTGCATACTATCAGCGGAAAACCGGGCCAACCTATGCTAAAGAAATAAATATTACACTGGATGATAAAAACCATGAAATTGAATTACCAAGGAGTCATGGCGGCGATGATGTATGTCCTGTTGAACTGGAGATAGCTGATAATAATGTTCAGGGAGAATTATTTTATAGAAAATACCCGACAAATGAAAACTGGCAGTCTATCCTTTTAAAGCGTGAAGGAAAGCTACTTACAGGGAGTCTGCCTCATCAACCTCCTGCCGGGAAACTTGAATACTTCCTGAAACTTTCAACCCGGAATGAAGAGCTTGACCTTTTTGAAAACAACCCGGTGATCATACGGTTTAAAGGGAGTGTTCCGGCAGGTGTTCTTATACCTCATATCATTATCATTTTTGCTGCTATGTTGCTGTCAAACTTCGCAGGCATAATAGCATTTATGAAACACCCTAAACAAAGGTTCTATGGCAGAATTACACTGGCTTTGCTATTCCTGGGAGGATTGATACTGGGACCTATGGTTCAATTCCACGCTTTTGGTGAATATTGGACAGGAATCCCTTTTGGATGGGACCTCACAGATAACAAACTCCTGGTTGCTTTTATTTTCTGGGTGATAGCAGTTGCAGGAAACGGGAAACGGGAAAAGCCTTCCTTAACTGTTCTGGCTGCTGTGATACTGTTAATAATCTATTCTATTCCCCATAGCATGTTCGGATCTGAACTCGATCCGGAAACAGGTGAGGTAATTTCCGGAATGGTGCAATTATTTTTATTTTAAAGATTGATATACTATAGACACAAAAAAAGTTTCATAGTATAAACTACGAAACTTTCTTACTAACAATAATTTCCCTTTGTATAATCCCTTTTTTGGGATAGTCTTTCTAAATCAGTTTTAAACCGAATTTTTGACTGGTAAATCTATTCTTCCTCTTCAACTATAGCTTCAACTTCTTCAACTTCCTCAACAGCCTCAGTTGTATCAACTTCTTCAATTTCCTCAACTGCTTCTACTTCTTCAACTACTTCTATTTCTTCAGCAGCTTGTTCTTCTTTTGGTGTGCTTTTGCAGCCATATAGACCAATAAAACAGACAGTGGCAAATGCCAGAAATAAATACTTAATTTTTTTCATTTTGAGTTTTTTTTTGGGATTAGAAAACAATTTTATCCAAATATATTACTTTACATATTAATATCCAATTATTTATTAATGTAATTTGTTTATTTATTATTTTAGAACAATCTTTAGTAAAAAATCAGTACTTTTTTTTACCCCTGTATGCAGCATTAATATTATTAATGCGTCTTTAAGGTGAAAATGATGGATAAGGAAACCGTTTACCAGAATATACATCAGGATATTATTGACGGTTGTGTTAACGGAGATCAGAAGTCACAATTCAAATTATACAAGCTATATTATAAGGCAATGTATAATGCAAGTCTCAGGATAGTCAATGATTCCACGGAAGCTGAAGATATAATGCAGGATGCTTTTTTAGCGGCATTTGAAAAGATTGATACATACGGAGGCAAAGTAAGTTTTGGTGCCTGGTTAAAAAAGATAGTGATAAACAAATCACTTGATAATATTAAGAAAAAAAGAGTTGAACTTATACCAATTAAAGAACAGGAATACAGGATTGAAGATGAGAGCAGTAATAAAGAATCAGGAATTCCGGAAGTTTCCGTTGAAAATATTAAGAATTGCATAGACAAGCTGGCAGACGGATATAGAATAGTTCTTTCACTTTACCTTATAGAAGGATATGACCATGAAGAGATCGGAGAGATCCTGGGAATTTCCGGTTCTACATCGAGATCACAATTTACCAGGGCACGAAAGAAACTGATAGAGGAACTTAAAAAAAGGAGCTTATGGAAAATATAGATAAAATAATCAGGAATAACAGGGAATTATTCAATAATGCTGAACCGAATGAAGGACACTTTAACAGGTTTGCAGCAAAATTGAAGCAGCAAAAAAGGAAAAACCGTTCATTAACCTCCTATACATTCTTGCTTAAAGCCGCTTCGATAGCAATACTTGTTACGTTGTCGTTCCTCTGGACATACGACAATCTGATCAAGCCTTCATCTGAAAATTCAGGGATTACCCTGAGTGAAGTATCTGATGAATACATGGAAGTAGAAGTATATTACAAACAACAGGTTAATCTGAGGTACGGACAGATACGCAATATGGATATTTTTTCAGATAGTATCCAAAGATCGATGCTATTAAAAGAACTGTCTGATATGGACTCAATCTATACAAACTTACAGGATGAACTTAAAGCAAATCCGAAAGACAAAAGAATTATCAACGCCATGATAGAACATTACCAATTAAAAGTTGATGTAATGAATCAAATTTTGCATCAACTGGAACAAATCAAAAACGAAAATCTAATAAAAGATAGAAATCATGAAAGTAATCAAATTTAAAACACTTTTATTGCTTGTTGTATTTGGTATAGCGATAAACGCAAGTGTAAAGGCACAAAAAGATAAGGTTGAGAAGAAGTACCACAAGGAATACAGTGTAACAGCAAATTCTCAACTTTACTTAGAAAACAAATATGGTGATATTGATGTCAGGAATTGGGATAAAAACCAGGTAACTATTGATGTTGTGATAACAGTCAAACATCATGATCGTGAAAGGGCAGAGAAACTCCTGTCATTTCTTGATATTGAATTCAGTCAGGAAGGCGATGAGATCAAGGCAGTTACTCATATTGATAGTAAGTTCAGCAAATCTAACTGGTCGCTCTTTGATAATGAATCTAAAGAGTTTAGCATAGATTATACAGTAAATATGCCTACTGATATGGATCTTGAGTTAAGAAACAAATACGGGGATGCCTTTATAAATGAATTATCCGGGCATGTAATTGTTTATATAAAATATGGATACCTGAAAGTCAATAAGCTCCTGCGGGGTAAGACAAAACCATGCAATGAAATCAATATTGGTTACAGTAAAGCTGAAGTTACTGAAGTCAACTGGCTTAAACTTGACATGAGCTATTCAAGAATTGAATTTGAAACTGCTAAAGCTATAATGGTTATGAGTAAGTACTCAAAACTATATCTTAATGATAGCAGATCAATTGTAGCTGAAAGTAAATATGATACGTACCATATAGGAGAGGTTGACAATTTTGTCTTCACAGGAGCATATGGATCACTCAAGTTTGATCAGTTGAACAAAACACTGAAACTGGACATGAAATATACCAGTTGCAGAATTAACTATATTCCTTCCGGTTTTGAAAAAATAAACATTGAAAACAGGTATGGTGATATAAAGCTTGGTATAGATAGCAACGCATCCTATAAAATTGATGGATATGCTGAATATGCCAGGATTCGTATCCCCTCAGGATCAAAAGTCAGCCGGATTGAAGAAAATACTAAACTAAGCATTAATGGTTTGGTTGGTACTGATCCTAATACATCATCGGTTGTTAAAATCAATACTAAGTATGGTTCAATTTACCTGGATGATTAATAGTTGAGTGAGTTGAATAGGGGTATTTACTAAAAGAAACACTGAATTAATGAATAAGTGAATGCGCAAATGATTAAATGAGTGAATGCGTAAATGATTAAATGATAAAATACCGGAATAGTGGAAGAGGCTAGAGGGTAACTGATTGAACTGCCGACTATTGACTGAAGACTGCCCGCCCGGATGACTCCGGTCGGACGGGCCGACTGATTAGTTATTTATCAAGGAAATCCTGGTATGTCCTTTGCAGGTAAACGCTTCCCTGAAAAGGAGTTTTGCTTTTCCCCTCTCCTTCTTCAATAATCAGCCGTTGGTTGATATTATCAAATACCTGGACGAGGGTATCGGTAACAAATCCCCAGCCGTCATTAAAAGTATAAAATGCAAAAGACCGGGATTCACTTGCAAAAAGGTCTTTTGAAAAAGGATAATTTTTATTCATATTAAGCTGACCAAAAAGTGTTTGAGGAATATCTGTCTGTGAACCATACTTTGTCACTTTTCTGCCCCCATCCTTAATAGCTCCTCCAATCCAGATCATGGGTATCCTGAATTTTTCCAGGGCATAAACAGGACTATTTCCCGGGTTACGCGCTCCGTGGTCTGCAACCAGAATTACCAGGGTGTTATCCCACCAGGGCTGTGTCTTTGCTGCCTTTATAAAATTCCCGAGACTTTTATCTGCGTAATAAACAGAATTCAGAAACCGATTTTCTTCGTCTCTGCCATGTATAACCGTCTCCATAGGGACATCAAATGGTTCATGACTGCTAAGAGTAAGGATAACCGAGAAAAACGGTTCAATACAATTATTAAGCCCATCCATTACTTTGCTAAAGAGAATATGATCGTGCACCCCCCATTTTGATGTTCTGTATTCAGGGTCAAAATCATCAATTGTTACCAGTGAACTGAAGTTTGAATTAACAAGATAGGATCGAAAATTGGCAAAGTCAATTGTACCACCATAAAAAAAGGAAGTAAAATATCCCATCTCTTTTAAATCATAAGCCAAATTAGGAAGCTTTGAATTTTTTCCGGTAAATTTGATTATTGATTTGGTTGGCTGAGAAGGATAACCGCTAAGGATGCCCACAATTCCCTTATCGGTACGATCACCGGCAGCAAAAAAATTGGTAAACAATATTCCTTCTTTTGTAAATTTGTCAATATTCGGGGTAGCACCTCTTTTATCACCCATAGCATCTATTACTTTAGATGTAAGGCTTTCAAGGGTGATTATCAGTATATTGGGATTATCAGTACTGATAACTTTCTCCACATAACCATCCGATTTATCAAGCTTTTCAACAAAATCCTCCGCCAGCTTATCCGAAACAACTTTATAGTTATTCTCACTTTCGTTAAGGTTTGCAAATGAATAACCAAGATTCCAATGCACATTTACGGCGGCATGATTCAGAAAAGGATCCTTATGAAAAAATACCATACCTACATTAGCCGGAGCAATTCCCAAACCACCACGTATAGGAATAATAAGAAAGGCTGTAAGGAAAATAAAAATCCCGGCAGCAGCAAAATTTCCAGACTTCAGATTTTTTATAACAGGGGCAATCCATTTTCTGTATAAAATCCGGAACACGCTAAGCATAATAACCCCAACCCCCAACTGTTTCACAACAGTCCATATCTTCACAGACGCAAACATCTCCTTTGTTGTATCTATATAATTAAAAGCAGTATGATCAAGCCGGTAGCCCCAGTATTTGTATAATTCGACATCGACAATAACGACAAAGACAGCCAGAAAAAGAAAAAGAAAAGTATATATGTCCATAAATACGGCATACCATTTCCCTCCAAAGAATGACCCGGCAGCCATTACAAGGAAAGGCAGAGCGAGAAGATAGGCGGTAGACGACAGGTCGAGCTTGAAGCCATGAATAAAAGATGCCAGCAAATCGAGAAGGCTACAATTCAGTGAGCTATCAAACTGATAGACAAGAAAAAGTATCCTGACAACTTCAAAAAAAGTCAACCAGAAAATAAAATACAGAAGGAAATACTTAAGCCGGAGTAA
>JAUXED010000056.1 GCA_030618105.1 Bacteroidota bacterium
TCGTCATGGTAGCGAATTAATGCCTGGATATTGGAATACTCATATTTATATAAAATATAACTCGCCTCATCGTCTCCATTTTCATCTTTGTAGTTGGTCGAATAAGTAAACTCCAACCCTGTATTTTCCACTCTCAATTTACCCCTGATTATCTTACCCGTTGTTTCTTCCAGGGTTACCAGGTCATGCAAATAATCCTTCAGGCATTTATCCCTGCTTTTTCTTCTAACAAAAGCTGCAACAACTGTAGACAGGATTATAAAAATAATAGTTATTGCAAATGTATCAGGCATAATAAACTCATTTTAAAACAGTCTTCGAAATTTCAGATAACGATTTGCGCTATGAATAGTTGCCGATTGCGGAATACTTTCCTTTCAAGATAAACCGACCTTGATGCGGGCTACAAACCTTGAATTTACTACTATCTCGGCAATTATTTATGAGCGCGTGTTAGCGGCTGATGGTTATTAATTCTTAGTTTTAATCAATTCTGTAAGTATCGTATTAAACTTTTCCACTTTATCAATTAAGGGCAATACATCATCCCCACCAAAATCAACATACACAGAATAATCACTTTCTTGTCTCCAATCAATCAAACGAGAATAAAGTTTTCCAAACTCTATATCTATCAAGTTAGTTTTGACATATAATTGGAGAAATTTTGTCTTTAAACCATCATGTGATTTCGCATTTATCCCTTCTTGAAAAAGTAGAGCATTTATCAAATGAAATGAAGAGTAATATAATCTATTCACGCATGATCTCCATCTCTTGTTTTCGGCTAGTAATATCGCATCTTGAAATAACTCAACAGACCTATCAAGTCGATAGCGAATATAATCATTCTGAGAACCTGTCATGATAGTTCGATCCCTTCCTGTTTGATGTTTTGATAGAGTGGAGTATATACAAATCTTGTTTCCCAATCATTTTTGGAATACACAAAGGTGGAAATTGGTTCTCCTAATTCTAATTCCAAATGAAACATCTCGTCTCGATACATTTCCTCAACCGTTCTATTCTCTTTTGGTTTATCAATCAAAATAAGTATATCCCAATCAGACTCGTCATTTGCTTGTCCTCGTGCATGAGAACCAAAAAGAATAACTTCAGCTCTTGGATCCTTTTGTTTTATCCGAGAACTTATCATTTTGGTAATATGTATTTCCCTTTCTGTCATAATACAAATATAATTATTATTTGCTTACACTTTATTACCGCACTGCTTCCATTTGCCGCTAACTTGTTTATAATCGAGGTAAACTTTCGCCTTAACGACATATTTAGTCTATAGAACGAATGTTTTGTTCATTTTATTTAAAGCACCTATTTACTTATATTCTGAAATTATCCAACGGGTTTTTTATGTTCATTAGATCTTTTCTGCATATATATGTTCTTCACAGTGCTCATATTCTCAAGAATTAATTATTTTTAGGGCAATTTTTAAAAAAACCGGATTATATGGGACATGAAGTACACCACGCAATTGAGCTATACACAATTATTCCTTTCATTTTAATGCTTTTAGGGATCGCGGTAGGTCCAATATTCTTTCACCACCAATGGGAAAAAAACAACACAAAACTGATACTGTCGTTGATATTGGGAATTCCTACAGCTATATTTTTATTATTAAAAGGATTCTCGCATGAACTGATACATCAGATGCTTTTTGATTACGTTCCGTTTATTATTTTGCTTGGTGCACTTTTTGTCATTACCGGGGCTATTCTGCTAACCGGTTTCATCCCTGCCAAACCAGGTATAAACACCTTGTTTTTGGGTATTGGAGCTATCCTCGCATCATTTATGGGAACAACCGGGGCAGCGATGATTCTTATCCGTCCTCTACTAGTCACTAATTCAGAACGTAAAAACAAAGTTCATACTGTTCTTTTCTTTATTGCGATTGTTGCTAATTGTGGTGGTCTGTTGACACCGCTTGGAGATCCACCCCTTTTTCTCCTTTACCTGAGAGGAGCTCCATTTACCTGGTTTTTTGAATTATTACCCGAATGGTTATTTATCAATATTTCATTGTTATTGATCTATTATTTAGCTGATCTGTACTTTTACAAAAGAGAAGCACCTGAAGACATTAAGCAAGACCTTGAAAAGAAAATGCCAATTCGTTTACGAGGAAAATTGAATTTTATATGGCTTGGTGGCGTTGTATTATCTGTAGCCTTTTTGAATAATCAATTTCTTCCAATTATTGACCAATATCATTACCTTAAGTTCATTCGTGAGGGAGCTATCCTGTTAATGGCTATTTTATCATTGGTGTTTTCTCCAACCAGCCACCGAATGTCTAATAATTTCACATGGGAACCAATTATTGAAGTAGCATACTTGTTCCTGGGTATATTTGCCACTATGACTCCCGCACTTTTATACCTGCAGCAAAATGCTTCACATTTGGGAATTGAAACACCAACTCAGTTCTATTTCTTTACCGGTGCATTAAGTGGTTTTCTTGACAATGCTCCAACTGCAGTATCCTTTCACTCTTTAGCCCTGGGACTTCAGGATCAGTTTGCCACCCTGTTTGCCGGAGAAGCAATAATCGCGGGCATTCCCGTTTCATTGCTCACTGCAATTTCAGTAGGGGCAGTTTTCTTTGGCAGTATGACATATATTGGAAATGGTCCGAATTTTATGGTAAAAGCAATAGCCGAAAACAATAATATAAAAATGCCTCATTTCTTTAGATATATGTACGGTTTTTCATTAATTGTGCTTCTTCCGCTATTTATTTTAGCCGGTTATATTTTTATTAAATAATTAGTGCCTAATCAGTCGGCAGTCGGCCCGTCCGACCGGAGTCATCCGGGTGGGCAGTCAACATCTGCGTAATGCTGTTTTTATATATTCAGCCACTTCCTAAAATCACTCATTCTGCTGTAACTTACATTTATTTCGTTATCAGGTTGTGGTTTTAATTGGTGAATTCGTGGCAAAAAAATGTCGTGTAGAGTAAATCTTTTTATTTTTTTAAAAAATTAAAATTATTTCTGTTTTTTTCTGACAGAACAAAATTATTGTTTTTACAAAATATTTCTGTCAGACTATTTACTGTTACTTGCTTATTTTTAAATTTAGAACCTAATCCATTATTAACGATAGAAATTATACCACCTTTTTTTAAAACTCTGTGAAGTTCATCAATTAGCTTTTCTTTATCTTTTATCATAAAAATAACATTAAATAAAAGTGCAACATCAATACTTTCGCCGGGTAATCCTGTTCCATTATCGGTTAATATTGTTTTAACATTTTTCAGGCTGTGTTTCTTAATCTTTTTTTCGATGATTTTAATTGATGACGGATGTATATCCAAGGCATATATCATTCCTTGCGAACCAACAATTTTAGCGGCAGGAATAGTACAAAAACCAGGTCCACAGCCATAATCTAAAACATGACTTCCTTCTTTTATTCCACTTCGTATAATTTCCTTTTTTATATTACGAATGTTTTTCACTACACTCATAATATTTACCATCATTCTAAAATGAATATTTGATATATGTTTTTCTTTTTTCATACGTATGAAATCTATGTAACTACTCAGTGCCTTAAGTTCAAAGTGCTAAAATTAAAGAATTGTGAATCATGAGTCGTGAAGAATTCATGTTTTATTTTTCGGTTAAAATTTGTGTATACAATTAAAGCATAATAAGTATACGGATTTTGCGAACGAAGTGAAGCAATCTTTCCTGACTTTTCGTAAAGCTCATGACAGTCCATCTATTTTGCATTCTTCTAAAGTGTTACGAGTTACGAGTTACGAGTTCACTTCTCTTTATTTCTTGTTTTAGTCTATCGTTTTCAATAAGTCCATATTCTTTATTTAAAAACTTTTTACTCCCTGTAAATGCACTCATTGCACGAATAATCTTCCATTTTATTAATTCATTTTCCGAATTATATTCGTAGCAATTTATCAAACTTAACATTATTTCTTCCTGTCTATCATAAAAACAAATATATCCAATTGCGTCAATTGTTTCGCTAATTTTTAGAGTGTCATTTGATTTTAAATTTTGTGTTAATAAAGGCAATGCATCTTTGCCTATTCTAATAATTGTTCTAGCAACAATGTCTCTCGGTAATGGATAATTGTTTTTTTTATATTCTGTCTTTGGAATATGTTTGTGTTGATTATTTCCTGTTTTTCCTAATAGTTTTACCAATTCAGGGATAGCTGATTTTCCGTAAGAGACAAGAGAATTACAAATCTCTATTTTAGTATACAATTTTTTTTCTTTCTCTAATGCTAAGCACAATAAGGGAATTGATTTTGGATTCTTTGTTTTTGTTATCAATCTGGCACTAACTGTTCTTTCAACGGCAGACTTACTGTTCAACAGTTCAATAAGTTCATCAAAGGTTTTTTCTACAAATTTACTTTCAATTATACTTGAAAAATATCCACGATTTTCTAATTGTTTTTCAGTGCTTTTCATTTATTACGATTGTTCTCCTTGCTTGCCGGTAACGGACCGGCGCTAAAATTTAGTTGCCGTATTTTAGCAGTGTCCTTACAATTTATTAATATACTTTACCAAATGTACAAAACTCTCAAAAAGCACCAAACCGGCAATTAATTTTAACGCCTGTTAGGCACTGGGCTTTATTCATTATCAGTGAATTACGTTGCAATTTAATACTTTTTTTGTTTTATCAGGGTCGGCAGACTTACCGAGCGGAAGGGCTTGGATGCTCTTTGGCAATATTTGGTTTAAGCGTGAGCTTCGTGTGTTTTGCCAATGTGCATACAAGCGAAGGTAAGTAATCAATTTTTAATCATATTTGTTCGTATAAAATTTACACAAAAGTATATAATTAATGAAAAGACAATCCCAAAAATATTTGCATCCAAACCAAAAGGCAATTGAATATTTAAAATTATTAAAACTAATGTCGTTGAACCACCAGCTATCATAGAAATTAGGGCTCCCAACGAATTTGGAGATTTCGAAAACAAGCCGGCCAGAACCGGAATAATCATGCCCGATACCATAAATGAATAGGAATGTAACATCAATTCTAAAACACTAGTCATTTTTAGAGCCAGAAGTAGTGCAATAATTCCGATAGCAAGTGTTAATAGTTGAGAAAATTGTAGACTGTTTTTGTGATTATGTTTTTTTAAAACATCGGTTAAAAGATTGCCAGAAGATGCCATTAAACAACTATCGGCAGTTGACATAATTGCAGAAAAATAGGCAGATAGTACAATCCCAAGAAATCCAACAGGAAGAATGGTTTTCAATAACACGGGCAGTCCCATTTCTGCATCAAGATTAGCAATATTGTATCCGGGCAACAAATTATTTTCAAGGGCAACGCGAGAAAACATTCCCAGGATAACACCTATAAAAGCCATTAACGGGTATTCTAAAAAACCTGCTATAAACCAACCTTTTTGCGCTGTTTTAGTATCTTTTGCAGCATAAATTCGCTGATACAAAGTCATCCCGATAAACCAAATAGGAATAATGGTGAACATCCAATTTACTATTTGTTGCCACGATACTGAAGTTAAACTCAGAAATTCAGGATCCAGAGTTGACAAAATTGCATCAACGCCCCCAATTTTCACATACGCAAAAGGCAACCCAACAAAAAGTAAACCTGCTATTAATATTATCCACTGAATAGTATCGGTATAAATAACAGCTTTTAATCCACCTATTACAGTATAAACTATCGCAATTACACCCATTACCAAAAGTGCATTGTTTATTGACAGACCATCGAATGTTGATGAAGCCAATTTTGCTCCAGCAAGAATTTGAGAACTGGTAAAACCCAAATAACCTATTGCTGATATAACTCCGGCAATTAGGGCTACCCTTTTATCGAATATAAATTCAAGAAATTGAGGAAACGAAAGAAAGCCCTTTTCCCTGGCTAAATCGGAAACTTTTGGGACTAAAAGCACACCGCTCAACCATGCACCAAGTAAACCTGTAAAAAGTAACCAACTCCCCGATAAGCCCATTGTAAAACCAAGCCCGCCCAAGCCTATTGAAAAGCCACCGCCAACATCAGTAGCAACAACAGATAAACCAATATGCAAACTATTTAGCTTTCTTCCACCAACATAATAATCATCGGTAGTTTTGTTCTTACGCATAAAATAAAAACCCACCCCTATCATGGTAATAAGATAGATGCTAAAAATTGATAAATCAATCCAACTCATTATTTCAACTCTACATTGAGTTCAAGAAATGAAGATTTTTCTACATGCCTGATATATCCTTTTGAAATAAGTGAAAGTATAAGCTCCGAACCTCTCAAAGCAGACAATTTAAATTCCATAGGAATGTTACCATATAAAACTTTTTCTCTTTCTTTTAGTAATAGTAATATATTTCTTTCTTCTCTATTTTCTACATCAATTAAATTAATTGATTGTTTCATTGTTTTCTTCTATATTTTAAATTATACTTTTTTTCAAGTAATTTGTTTTCCAAATATTTCCCGCAGCCTTTCCATCCTCTAAAACCACGCCTGCAAAATATATTTCTATAGAGAGTTAATGGAATTCCATTAGTATCTTCTTCTCCTTGATAAAACGAACACGATTTCGCGTATTGACATAAACTTTCTGACATATATAAATTAAATGTGTTTATAATAAACGTTCATACTTTCAATATTCCCGGCAATATTTGTGTTTTTAATTAGTGTGCCCGAATAATTGTAATCGAACCTTAAAAAGGTTTTATTCATAGGTATAGACTTTAATCGGGCAATTGTATAAAGAGTACGAATACCTTGCTTTTTCATCTCCTTTTCCATCGCTTCCAACAACAATGTTGATAATTTATTCCCCTGAAATGTCATGCTAGTCGCAAAATCAGTCATCTCCGCGTTTTCTCCTTTTTTATCTATTTCAGACGAAGCGATGGCTGCAAGTTTACCGTCGACTTTCACTCCATAGTATTGAACATTTTCGTCCATTGTTTTTAGAATATAATCCGGGTTGTGAATTGGAAATGGATAGCTAAGAAATATTTCGTGATAAATTTCTGTAATACTCTCAATATCGGTTTTCCCTAATCTTTTCACCTTGAATTCAGAGACTGTTTTCTTCGAACTCTTGGCTGTTTTAGATTTCTCTAAAAGTAGTTTGCTCAATTCTTGCAGCTGCGAGTTTTCAACGTCCAATAAACGGTCTGTGCTTAAAAATTTAGACACAAAAAGCACATCTTCCTGTTTATTATAAAAACCCGGTATAGAGGCTTCTAAAAGAAAACCATTGGAATAAAACAGGGGAGCAGCCCACTTTGGAATTTTACAAAATATTTTAGTGTACCTGTGTTCTATGGCAAGTTTCGACAGCGTTTCTAAAATCGAAGGAACATCTTTCTCCTTCAGTTTCATTAAGTATATTCTATCGTTATGTTTGCCATGTTGAATTAAAGAACCATTTTCAAGAATCTCAATTTTATCATGCATTCTCGTCCCTCCTCTGCAATCTTTCATTGTCCTCTGGAACTAACGATATTGTATCGTCTGCGTCAGATAACAATTTCTCGATACCTATTGCTTCCGATTCATCAGCATCATCCAAATTTAATTCCAGGTCGCAATTCTCACAATCGCGGTCGCACAGTATTTGCTCATAACTATCTGGTTCTTTATAGGTAGTTATAATACCCTCGTAATTTCGTAATACAACTTTATTTGTTGACCAGGAAATAATATAATTTGGCATTATCGGAATTTTTCCACCTCCACCCGGAGCATCAATTACATAAGTAGGGCGGGCAAATCCGGTTGTATGGCCAACCAAACTTTCTATTATCTCAATACCTTTTCCAATAGGAGTTCTAAAATGCGATAATCCTTCAGAAAGGTCGCATTGGTACAAATAGTACGGACGCACTCTGTTTTGTATGAGTTTATGCAGCAACGATTTCATAATTCGTGGGCAATCATTTATATCTCTTAGTAAAACAGATTGATTACCAAGCGGGAAACCACCGTCGGCTAATTTTGCCAATGCCTCTTTCGATGAAGCCGTTATTTCGTTCGGGTGATTAAAATGGGTATTTATCCAAAGTGGTTGATGCTTTTTAAGAATCGAAATTAAATCATCGGTCATCCTATAAGGCAATACAACAGGCATTCTTGTTCCTATACGAATGATTTCTACGTGTGGTATTTTGCTAATTTCAGATAATAACCAATCTATTTTACTGTCGGGTAACATTAATGGGTCGCCGCCCGACAATAAAACATCTCTAACCTGTGGAGTTTTTTTAATATATTCTATTCCTTTTGAAAGTTGTTCTTTTGAAGGAACAAAATCAATATCTCCAACTTTTCGTTTCCGGGTACAATGTCTACAATACATTGAACAAATATTGCTAACATGAAACAAAACACGGTCGGGATACCTGTGGGTAATTCCCTCTACCGGACTATCCTGTTCTTCCGATAATGGATCTTTCTGTTCATAATCTTGAACTATTAACTCACCTATCCCCCCAAATGCCTGTTTAAATACAGGGTCGTTTTGATAATTACTTTTGTTAATTAGAGACAAATAATAGGGAGTAATCGACAAAGGAAATTTTTTAAAGGTTTTTACTAAACCATCCTTCTCTTTTTCCTCAAATTTAATTCCTGTTAATCTCTCAAATTTATCTAACGATTTTATCGAGTGCTTTAATTGCCATCTCCAATCCTTCCAATTCGACAACTTTGGTTTCTCCTCAATTCTCCTTGCTATCTGTTTTTGTACATTGTTAAAAATCATAAAAAGGTAATATTGTTTCTATGCGAACAAAATTACAAAAAATGATAGTGCAATCCAAAATAATGACGTATAAAAAAGAAACTGTAAAAATTTGATGTGGTGAGATGTTATTCTATTTCTTCAAGGCTTTCATCTATATCCTCTAAGTCACTTTCAAAGGTAATTAAAGGAGAAGCTTCTACCTGTTCTATTTCAAGTAGATTAACTAATGTATCAAGGCTTTCTTTAACTTTATTTAGTTTATCATCATCCAGTTCACGAAGCTTTTTGGATAATTGTTCGTGTAGAAGCGATGGGATAGTATTTAATAGCTTATCGCCAGTAGATGTCAAAGCTATATTAACAATACGTTTGTCTCCTGATTTTGGAAGTCGTGCCAAAAAGCTTTTTTTTTCAAGTCGGTTTATGATGCCACTAACAGTACTGGAATTCAGGTTTATGAACTTGCGTATTTCGCTTTGTGTAGACTGATAATTAGTAGATTTATGTAAAAAGTTTAAGCATAATACTTGGGGGATACTTACACCATATTCTTTTTGAATTTTCTTTGATTCAATATCTATTGAACGTACAATTTTTCTGATTTTTATTAATATCTCTGTTGTGTCCATGTTGATTTGTTTGCCTACAAAAATACAAATGTTTTTATAGAAACTAACAGTGAACAGGAAAGAAAGCATGTGTTTGGTAGCGAAGGGAAGCTTGCAGGGAAGGGCTAACAAACTTATGCTTTGAGGGTTGGCTATCATTTCATCTTTTTTGAGCGATGGCAAAACAAAAAATCATTCAATTTAGCACTGTTGTTTCATCTTTGATAGCCTTGTGCCTAACAATTCCAAATATGTAAACTTACATATATATTATCTTTGTCCACTTGTTTAAACTACATATACATCTTTAAATAGGGTGTGTATGTATATTTTTAATCGTATTTTTTTAAAGTCCGTTTGCGAAACATATGTGTTTATCCAGGTGATTATCATGTTCGGGTATTATTTCACCACAAACCGGGCAGTAGCTGATAGGACCTCTTCGGGACTTGCCATACATCTGACCAGCACCACATATTCCCCCGGATAGGCCGGAGTTTTCAAGGCGATATTCGCGGTAGTTCCTCTTTCGATTACCAGATCAGCTATCCACAATAGTGTATTCCGTGTATCAGGTAATTGGTCGCCCGGAGCAGGAGTCTGTTCAATTACTTTTTCTGCCGGGTGGAGACCAAGGTAATCAAAGAAGTAGGAGCCGGCTGGCAAATCAATACCGGCCATGTCCCCTTCCCATGTAACAATATTGATCACACTACCATAGGTCACACTCCCCTTTACATAAACATCATTGATCACATCAATCCTGCTGATCTTTTCCGGGGCAATGGATATGACCTTGTCATGATCGAAAACCGGAATCTGATCGATCATGATCAAAGGATCATAGAATTCACTGGTGGGATTGTCACTACGGATCATCAGCTTGGTGCTGTTCTTTCTTTTTACAACAGTTACAGGAGAAACCAGGTTTATAAATACCTCCTCCAAAGTAGGCAAGTCGATAAAATCATCTAATACAATGGAATGTATGGCTGTACCATAAAAAGGAACAGGTGCCGTGTATATCTGGACTACTTCCAGGGAATCTGGCCTTTTATAGGCCTCCGAAAGTTGCATCTTACGGACCATCCGGGTGGCAACCTCACGTTCTCCGGCTGAAAGAGTAAAGGGTACAGCAGGTATCGGCGGGAAATCCGCCTCAAAGTCCTGATCAATCCTCACCTCGACAAACCCATCACCGAAAACTTCAGGGGTGACAAATAGTTCCTGTAATCCAATGCGGGTAGGGATGGAAACCACAAATTTGCCAAAAGCATCCGTTATGGTTGCAAAATAATCAGGCAGGTCCCCTAATAAGGAAAAATGAAGTTTTGTTTTCTGAACGGGATCATCATTCTCATCAGTCCGGACTACCGTCCCCGAAATTGAAGGACCGTAAAGATCGGGAAGGAATTGCACTGCGAACTGGTCTCTGTCAACCAATTCACCGATAGAGGTCAATTGTCCCTTCAGTGTATCAACGGCATACAACGGAACAACAGTAATACAGCATTGCACCTTCTGTAATCGTGTATTTACGGGCACTGAAAGCTCAAGACCGATCTCTTCTCCCCTCTTATAAGACGTTTTCGGGATAGCACACTCCAGGATACCGGTAATGTATTCGCGACGGGAGTAGTGTAAACCTGCTTCCCCTCCACTGGTCTGGTTAACCACTTCCGATCTGAATGGATTAATGATCTTGAGCGGTGTATAGCTGAAGTTACCAGGACCTGCATTACGCATCCACCGCGTGTAACACTTCAGGAAATAATTACCGGTCAATGCATTGGCGGGAATGGGCAGCATGCCATAACATACCCGGTCTGAGAGATCAAATTTTGCCCAAGCCAGGCTTGTTCCGGTGGTCGATACCAGTTCTACATAAAGAATTGAACTCCAGGGCCTGCTTTCAGGCAGACCTGCAATAACCAGATCTGCCCTGAAATTTATATACTCATTGACCGCATACATGGAACGGTCTGTAAATACCTCCACATACTCCTTAATGAGGGATGCTTCACTATAGACATCCGGATCGAAAGGGGAACGCTGACCGGAGACGCATGGAGACTTAAGGGCCAGCATTACCAGGAGCAATATCAGGATATGGGTTGATCTGAGCTGTTTCATGGTTACCAGTAATCAGGTTTTACATTGATGCCACCCCGGATCCTGCAATCAAAACAGATTTGATCCGCAGTCAGATAAGGAGGACCGTAACCCGTCCAGTTAGCGGATTTCAGGTAATAGGGGAAATCCCCTCCTGATTGAAAAGTACTGGTGGCGTTCTTCCACTCACAGGTAAGATAAGGGATCTTAAATTCAAATGGATCGTTTTCGCTACTTATATTATCCACCATGATTCGCTTAGTACGTTGCTGAGTGGCATAGAAAATGCCAAGAACTACCTCGTCCGGATCGGCGGTATTGCAAATGTTCCCGATGGCACTGGAGGGCTGGGTCTCATACAATCCACCCGTTTCGCGGGATTGTGCCCTCATCTTCTCCCAGTAAACATATGATCTTCTGGTAAGTGATTGTTGCTTAACCAGCAGGCTGTACTTGACCTTGAGCCTGTCGGTCTCATTGGAAACAAAGTTCAGAGAATTTCTCTTCAAAGCATTCACAGATAGATTTCGGGTTGTTCTCGTATAAATCTCCCCAATGGGATAGGTCTTCCAGCACTTAAAAAAATGGTCATTGGAGTGGAAACTTATCACCTCCTCTCCTTCCCTCCGGATATATTGGCTGAAAAGGGCTGCCCAGTACTCCCAGGTTTCTTCCAGCTGCCACATAAAATCCCTGGAATCGGAGGCAGAGCCGGTCATGTCCAAATAAAACTGAATGCCTCCAAGGATGAAGTCCGGATCTGATGTTTCCCTGGTTTCCACCTCATAATAAAAACTGTCGATGGGCGGACAAGCCAGGAGTGTATCATATTCTGAACAATACTCCCTTTGGTTCGGGGTAAATACCTGGAGCCTATAGGCTTTACCAACGGCCAGGAAAGAGCCTGGAATGTCAGCGCTGTACTTACCATTCTCTCTTTCATTGAAGAGTATCATCTCTCCATTTTCATCGGTGACCGAAACCACATAGCCACTCACGGGTTGATATGAAGGTTTTCTATAAGGTGTGGATCTGGATATCTCTACATAATGCATTCCAGGCTGATCGGTGATTTTCCCGTTAATAACCAGCACTTTCGGGGACTCATTGATAACCGGCTCGAAAGGCTCAATACATGAGCTACAAGTCAGTAACATCAACAACAGGATATGGTACTTATTCACTGGCATAATTCCCAAGTTTAAGGTTCCACGATAGCGTCACCACCGGTTGAGCAAAGATGGATAGCTTGTACCCATTAATCTTCCCTCTGCTGTCACTCTGAAAATATACCGAGTAAGCATTCTTTCGTCCGGTAAGATTGTAGATATTAAGCATCCAATAGCTATGGAACAATTTTCTCTTTTTCAGGTTCCCCTCCATGTTCATAGAAAAATCAAGCCGGAAGTAGTCCGGAATACGATATTTGTTCCTTGATGAGTAGTAGATATATTGCAAATCATTCAGGTAGTAGATGGAAATGGGATAGGTTACAGGTCTGCCTTTCATATACACCAGGTTGGCTGAAAAACTAAGCCGCCTGTTCATTTTGTAATTAGCTGCTATTGTCAGGTTATGCGGCCTGTCAAAATTTGATGGATAAGGTTTTCCCTTGTTAATGCTCTCACCGGGGATGGGAGAATCGATTTGGATGATTGATCTGGATAAGCTGTATGCCAGCCATCCATTGAGCCTCCCGGTATTTTTCCTGATCATGGCTTCCAGTCCATAGGCTTTCTGGTTGCCTTGAAGTATCTCTGTTTCGATATGTGGACTGCTGATAAAATCGGCGCCGTCGCGATATTCCACCACATTGGAGATCCATTTATGGTAGAGCTCCAAAGAGGTACTCAGGCTTTTCCCGGGAAAATCCAGGTAATACCCTATCGATACCTGGTCCATATACGGCGGTTCGATATGGTAGTCACACAATTTCCACTGGTCTGTGGGGGAAATGGCAATGGTATTACTGAGCATGAACAGGAACTGGCGGATACGGTTATATGAAAACTTCAGCGAATTATTATCTCCAATCATATAGTTAATGGATACCCTGGGCTCAACTCCATAGTAGGCTCGTGCAACGGCTCCCCGCTTGAAAGTCAGTGTATCAGCCACATAATAATCCCAGTGGGGTTGCTCTTCCTCATAGATCCTGACCTGATCCGGTCCAAGTGACATGTAGGTTGTAAAACGCAATCCTGTATAGACCGTCAAACGTGGTGTAAGTGTCATCTCATCGGCAATATATATGCTGGTTTCCACTCCATTTTCGATCCCCAACTCAAGGGGAGCCCTGATAGAATACAGACCATATGGTTCAACAGTCCCCCGGTCCAGATTATAATAGATGACACTGCCTCCATAAGTTAGCTTATGGCTACCCAGAGAGAGCCAGCTGAAATCTGCCTTAAGTTCAGAATGACCAATGCGATATTCGTGGGCATAGGATTCTGAAGGTGTTTTCATATCCAAAATTCTGAAATCATACTGTCCGTAGACCAGTGCAAAATCACCGGTGATCCTCGGGTTGAAACGGTACCTCACATTTATCGATGCCCCCGAATTGGCATAAGCATACTCGTTGGAGGTATCCAGCTTAAACCGGTCACGACTCACATAACCGAATACTTTGATCAGCGTCTTATCCCCTGGTTCATAAGTGAGTGTCCCACCAAGATCATAAAAACCTGCCTCACTGTTCCTGAGTTCCGGATCCTCCATCCGTTTCAGCATCCAGTCGGAGTATGTGGAACGCGCACTCAGAATGAATGAGCTTTTGTTCTTTTGGATGGGACCCCCTACGGACAAATAACCGGTTATAGGGCTGATCCCTCCCCTGGCCGTATACTTATTCATGAAACCCTGTCTTGCTGTGATATCAAAAAAGGATGCCAGCCGTCCACCCAGGCTTGCCGGCAGGTTACTTTTGTACAGGGTAAAGTCCCTGACAATATCAGAGCTGAATGAAGTAAAGAAACCGAAAAGGTGTGAGCTGTTGTACACCGGCACCTTGTTCACATAGATCATATTCTGATCTGCTGCACTTCCCCTCACATTAAAGCCGGTTGCACCTTCCCCCACACTCTGCACCCCGGGAAGCATCTGGATGATTTTCAGCACATCCCTTTCTCCCATGACCAGAGGAATTTCTTTGAATACTTTGTAATTTAGCCGTTCAAATCCCATCTGGGTACCCCGAACATTGTGGAACCTGTTGGTCTGGATCACTACCTCGGTGATAGGGACCAGCCTCTTTTTCATAGAGATGGAGAGATTTCCACCGGAAAGCACTTCCAGGTAGTATTGCCTGTTTTCCATGCCCATGCAATTCAACTCGATGGTATATTTTCCAGGTCTGATCACAA
>JAUXED010000098.1 GCA_030618105.1 Bacteroidota bacterium
GTGAAACAGGTGAATCGACAACAGATGGAACGGGTACGAGACCCGTTCCTACGTTGTTTGAAATTATTGGCGCGTTCAAATCCATTACCACGAATAGATATATTAATTGTGTAAAACAGAACAATTGGCCGCGGTTCAGAAAACGATTGTGGCAATTAAGATATAATGATCGCGTAATACGTGATGAAGATGAATTAGGCAGAATCAGAAAATATATTATTGAGAACCCGTTAAATTGGGAAAAGGATGAAGATAATTCATAGAATTCCGATAAGAAAATAAGCAACGCGGTGGGTGAATCACGAGCCGTTATATGTTTGTCTACAATATTAATACAATTATTATTAGAAGATCTTCAATTAGTCATTAACTCGTCGTGTAGTTGAACTCCCTGACTTATCGTATTATTTTAATTACGTTATTAATAACGGCATTAATAACGTTATTCTTTTTTCTCAGTTTTCGTTTCAAAGAAAACTACCGGATAATTGAGTCGTAAATGCTTTGTAGAATATTGCTTCTGATATTCAAATCGTATAATACAGAAATACAAACTTTTACAAAACCTAAAATTTAAGTGCGAAAAACAGGAAGTGTATCAAACGGGCTCCGGATATTATATTTATTGAAAAAAGTAGTATTATATGGAATCCATTTTTACTTGTATATATGATTATTATATATTAATTTGCAGTAGAAAAGAATGTTATACGTATAAATAAAGATTTCTGAAATTGGGTAATAAACCGCACTAAAAAAAGGAGGAAATCATGATGCGTTCTGTTCAATATTTTTTATCATGTATAAAATTGCGAGGGATGATCTTATTTGGGGGGATCTTTATTATTTTATCCTTTGCACAAAAAGTCTCATATGCTCAAATTGAAACAGGTAGCTTTGACTTTGAGGGACATCACAGAAACTATATGGTGTACTTGCCAAATAACTATCCTGGCACCATAAATTTTCCCCTGGTAATTTATTTGCACAGCTATGGATGGACTGCTCAGCAGGGAATGAACTATACCTTGCTGCATCAAGTCGCTGATACATCCGGTTTTATAGTTGTTTACCCCAGTGCGATCAATAACTGGAATAGCGGAATTGGAGAAGGTGCAGGTTGGCAGACTCCCGATGTCGATGATGTTGGATTTATCAATGCATTGATTGATACCCTGAGTAATCATTACAGCATTAATCTTGAAAGGATTTATGCCTGTGGTTTTTCCAATGGAGGTTTTATGTCATACAAACTTGCCTGCCAACTGAGTCATCGTATTGCAGCTATAGCATCTGTTGGTGGAGTTATATCTTCCGGTACTGCAGACAACTGCAATCCGCAACATACAATGCCGGTTCTTCAGATCCACGGAACAGCAGATGGTATAGTATCTCTTCTGTATGGTACCACTGACTGGTATTCAGTAGATCAAACTTTAAGTTACTGGACTTATGTCAATGGTTGCGTTCAGGTTAACACCGTCCTGTTGCCAGACTTAGATCCAACAGACGGATGTACTGTTAAAAAGATTACTTATTCTAACTGTTCCGATGAAAGTAACGTAATCTTTTATAAGGTAATTAATGGAGGGCATAGCTGGCCTGGTGCAGCTGCTGATTATTCATGGGCGGGGAATAAAACCAATGATATTAATGCCGGAGTCGAAATCTTGAATTTCTTTAATAACTATGAACTTGTTACTTCTATAGAACCGACACCAAGCTCTACTCCCGGAGAATTTTGTTTATTCCAAAACTACCCCAACCCGTTTAATACTGAAACAACCATCCTGTATCAGTTACCGGAACTATTAAATGTTAAGCTGGTTATCTATAATCTTTTAGGACAAAGTATCGCAATCTTAAAAGATGAGGAGCAGCCTGCGGGTAATTATTCTGTTCAGTGGGATGGTAAAGATGATACGGGAAAACAATTCCACAGTGGAGTCTATCTGTATCGTTTAGAAACCATGGAATTTAGCGAAGTGAAAAAACTAACTCTGCAAAGATAGTACACAACCATATCCACATTCACCCACGCAAAACAGGCAAATTGGTAGCAAATAGGACGGGTACAAGGTACGTCCCTACCGGATAATTGAGTCGTAAATGCTTTGTAGAATATTGCTTCGAATATTCAAATCGTATATCTTACTGTTTTCTCTTGTGGGATAAACCCTGTTTGATAGAAATATGTAAACCAGGTTTTCTTCAGGATCGATCCATGTGAAAATGCCCGTAAAACCGGAATGACCAAAACTGGAAAAACTTGCGCCGGGAGAAGGATAGTTTTCCTCTAGTGGTAGTTCGTTATTGTTCAGCAATGGTTTATCGAAACCAAGTCCCCGGCGGTTATCATTATCAGGGAACTGATACCGTGTAAATTCCTTCATGGCTGAGCCGGAAAAATATTGCTTCCCTCCGTATGATCCCATGTTAAGATACATTTGCATAACTTTTACAAGATCGTTTGCCGTGGCAAAAAGACCCGCATTGCCTGATACACCACCCATCATTGCAGCTCCTTCATCATGTACCCACCCGTGTAATTGCTGCATTCTGAAAAAGGTGTCATTTTCAGTGGGAATGATATTGAATTTACGGTATAAATTAACCGGGTTGTAAGTTATTGTATATGCTCCCAGGGGATGATAAAAGTTTTTATCGAGGTAACTTTCATAATTTTCTCCGGTTAAATTTTCGATCATTTCCGGGAATATGTAATTAGCAAGGCCTGAATAAATATATTCCTTTTTCTCTAATAGTTCCGACTTGCGAATAGTCCTGTAAATCTTTTTCTTATATCTCCTGTGCAGATACAGATCAGGTGCAGCTTTAATGGTGTACTGTTTCGAAGGGGAGTCTTTAAATGTAAACCACTTAAAATTACCCTGTTTATTTACCGTATTTTTCCAGTAAGGGATCCAGGGTGTCAGTCGCCCCTGATGAGCAAGTATATCCCGAAACAAAATATCCGATTTATTTGAATTTCTGAAATCTTCCCAGTAAAAACTAAAAGGTTTATCTATATCAATCTTGCCTTCATCATATAGTTTAATAAGAGCCGGTAGTGATCCCGTTATCTTTGTTACTGAAGCCAGGTCGTACAGGTCATCTTTTTTTACCGGTATCTCTTTTCTGAATGTATGATAGCCGTATGTTTTATGAAATATTACAGACCCTTTGCGGGCTACAAGAACCTGGCAACCGGGAAATGCTTTCTCCCTGATCCCTAAAATTGCTATGGAATCAATTTTTTTCTGAAGGTTTTCCATATCAACACCTGCATACCCGGGAAATGAGTATTTTAACCTTACGTTGTCGCCGGTATCTAAACCGTCACCTGATCTGTAACTGGAATTTACATCTACCGGCAGTCTGCCTTTGGCACCTGTGCCACCAAATATTATCTGACCGTTTATCTTGTGGAATAGTGGATCTTCCTGGTAAGTGATAATTATTGCTCCGGCTTCTTCAAGTCCTTCCAGCTTATCCAGCGAATACGGATTTCCAAAAACCGTCAGGATCACGTTTTTCTTTAATAATACCTGTTTTAGAAAATCTTTTGTGTCATCGGTTATTCCAGAGTTTCCATGTGCATCCTGATTTAAATTTCCAAGACCGACAATAACCAGGTTGAACGAGTCAAGCTTCCGTAGGATTTCTTTCTGCCGGTTGTCGTTCGTTTCCTCTGTCCGGTTGAAGTTTGTGATTTTTGTATATTTATTGCAGGTTTCCTGGAACTCAGTCAAACAGTCACTCCCGATAAAAAGTGTTGCAATTTTTGTTGTATCAAGTCGTTTTACAGGGATAATTTGTGATTTATTTTTCAGCAGTGTGATCGAATTTTCAACCAGTTTATAATTCAGTACTTTGGCTGACAGTGAGTTCAGGTCATTCACGATATTCTCCATTTTGACGGGTACATATTTATTAAGTCCTGCCCATGCTTTATATTCGAGCATCTTTCTGCATTTATTATCAATTTCCTCCCTGGTTATCAAGTTATTTGCGACAGCTTTTCTAATTTTCTCTGTTGTGGCCGGGACATCTTCGGGGGATAGCAGCAGGTTATAGTTAGTATCAGCAACCTGTATCAGGTTCATATGTATACCCATTCTTTTGCATTGTTTTGCAATCTCAATCCCCATTTGATAGATTAGTGAATCATCCTGAATAGCTTCCAGGCTCATCTGAGAAGGGAATTCTATTACATTGTCAAGTCGTAAACCAGGTCCGTTTTCAGCGCCGGTTGCAATAAGCAGGGGCAGGGAAGATTGTGACTGGTAAAAATTTGTCAGTTCAGCCTGTTTTTCGGCAGTTCCCGGGAAAAAAACCAGTCCTCCGATTTTGTTATTTCTTATCAGATCGGTTATTTCTACTTCATGGCTAATGCCTTTATCAGAGTATGTATAAACCATTATTGACTGGGCAATCCTTTCATCAAATGACAGCGTTTGAAGGATGGAATCAGCCCAGGATTCAATTGTATCGGAAGACTGGGGTACAGGTGAAAGTTGTTTTTGTGGAAATAGCAGGTTTGTTGAAAATACCAGAAAAAGTAAGATACAGGGGAGGATCCTTTTCATAAAGATATTATTTTGGTCATATTTTGAATATCGAACACCGATTAACGATTTTTGATTTAAGATGGATACTTCTATTTGTCATTATTGTATGCAAGTATGGCTTTCCTGACGGAACCATGTTTCAGGAGGAGTTTTTTAGCTTTTCTTTTGTTGATATTCAACTCTTCCATGATCATTTTTGTACCACGATCAATTAGTTTTTTGTTTGTTAACTGCATATCCACCATTTTATTCCCCCTGATATGTCCCATTTTTATCATGGCAGTAGTTGTGATCATATTTAATATCAATTTTTGGGCTGTACCGGATTTCATGCGTGTACTTCCGGTAACAAATTCCGGTCCTACAACTGCTACAATTGGTATCTCAGCCTCTTTTTCCAGACTTGAATCCGGATTACATGTAATACAAGCGGTAAGTAACCCGTTTTGTCTTGCATCTTTCACTCCGCCAATTACATATGGTGTCTGTCCGGAAGCAGCTATCCCGACAACAGTGTCCTTATCGTTAACTCCGTATTTTTGAAGATCTTTCCATGCCTGATCATAATCATCTTCTGCTGATTCAACTGCTTTCCTGATTGCAGCATCCCCACCGGCGATCATTCCAATTACAACATCATATGGTACTCCAAATGTTGGTGGTATTTCCGAAGCATCAAGAATACCAAGCCGTCCGCTTGTTCCGGCTCCGATATAGAACAGCCGTCCTCCATCTCTAAGCCGGTCAACAACCTTTTTTACAAGGATTTCGATTTTTGGAATTACTTTATTAACAGCAGTGATCACAACCTGATCTTCCTGGTTAATGCCAATCAGCAACTCATTGATAGTCATCTCCTCAAGGTTGCGGTCAGATGATGATTCTGTAATATTCATAGTAAAATAATATTCTGATTCAACAAAAACATTAATCACAAAAATAGGAAAAAGGATGGAATAATGGAATAGAGGGGATAAAGGGAATAGATGGAATAGAGGGGAATGTCTTTTTTTTCATAAGTTTAGTTAATATGTTTTTTTTCTGCCTAATTCTTGCAATCTTTGGTTGTAAAATAAATATTTGAGATTGTGGTAAGCAAACAAAAAGAAAAAAAGCTGGTTGACCTGTTTGAGAAGTGGTCAGGTGAAACTGCTCAGCGGATCATAGCATTGCCCAGGTCAGGCTCTGACAGGGAATATTACAGGATTGTTGGTATCGAAAAAAGAGCTATTGCAGCTTATAATCCGGATAAAAAAGAAAACCAGGCGTTCGTTAGCTTTTCCAGACATTTTGGTTCCGAAAATCTTCCTGTTCCGAAAATATATGCAGTGAGAGAAGAAGAGGATGTATATCTTCTTCAGGATCTGGGCGATACAACATTATACTCATTTCTTCTGGAGCAAAGAATAAATAATGATTTCCCTGATAAGCTGATGGTTACTTATAAAAAGGTTTTATCCTGGCTTGTAAAATTTCAGGTAAAAGGTGGAAAAGGGCTGGATTTTACAAAATGTCACCCCAGGGATAGTTTTGACTTACAATCTATGAAATGGGATATGCATTATTTTAAATATTATTTTTTAAAACTGGCTCAAATACCTTTTAATGAACAATTGCTTGAAGACGACTTTGAAACATTCGCGCATTTTCTTCTGGAAGCAGATCGTGACTATTTTCTTTACCGGGATTTTCAATCGCGAAATATAATGCTTATTGATAATGAGCCTTTTTTTATTGATTACCAGGGTGGCCGGAAAGGTGCCTTGCAATATGATCTGGCATCTT
This sequence comes from Bacteroidota bacterium, assembly GCA_030618105.1. Lineage (GTDB taxonomy): Bacteria > Bacteroidota > Bacteroidia > Bacteroidales > VadinHA17 > JADFUQ01. The sequence goes on from JAUXED010000098.1 coordinate 6,357, forward strand.
TATTATATGATGCTAAAGCTGATATACCGGCAGATACGAGAAAGCAATTACTATTACACTATATAGATGAGCTTCAGAAAGAAATTGAGGTTGATACGGATAAATTTACCTCTTTTTATTGGGGATACGTCTATATCCGGATTATGCAGGCTTTGGGAGCATATGGTTTCCGGGGATTTTACGAGCGAAAAGAACACTTTCTTCAAAGTATTCCATTTGCCATAAATAATCTTGAATATTTATTAAATAATGTTGAATTACCGGTTAAGTTGCCTGTTCTTACAGATGCTTTCCACAGATTGATCAAATCGGGAAAACTCAGGAAAATTGCTGATACAGGTAAACAACTTACTGTTAGAGTAAATAGCTTTTCATTCAAAAGAGGAATTCCTGTTGATGAATCAGGACATGGCGGAGGCTTCGTATTTGATTGCAGGGCAGTTGAGAATCCGGGACGATATGAGGAATTTAGTGAACTTACGGGAAAAGATAATAAGGTAAAGGAGTTCCTTGACGCTGAAAAGAGTATGACCAGGTTTCTGAAAGATTCTTTTAAACTGGTTGACCGGTCGGTTGAGAATTACCTGGAGAGAGGATTTACACATCTTATGATCAGTTTTGGATGCACGGGTGGCAGGCATCGTTCGGTATATGCAGCTGAGAAATTGATGCAGTATTTGAGAAAGAAATATAACGTGCGGATTATGCTCAGGCATAGGGAAGAGGAGTTTTTATTTGGTTGAGGAACGAAGACGAAGAGATAAGGTAATGAGGTGATGAGGAGATGAGGTGAAGAAGTAAAAAGGCAAGCCAGTAACAAGTAACAAGTAACTAGTAACCAGAATATGAAAGCAATCATTTTCGCGGCGGGGCTGGGAACCCGTTTAAAGAATATTACTGATGATAAACCTAAAGCCCTTGTTGAGGTTAATGGTGTTCCTTTGCTTGAGATTGCTATAAGAAAGCTGAAATATTATGGTTTTAAAGACATAATAGTAAATATTCACCATTATTCAGAGCAGATTGAGACATTTATTAATGATCTGAGATATGATGATTTGAGGGTTACTGTATCTGATGAGAGCTATAAACTACTTGGAACCGGTGGCGGAATAAAAAAAGCAGCCGGCTTTTTCAGTGGAGAGGAAGCTTTTCTTGCATATAATGTTGATGTGATCACCGACCTTGATATTGGTAAACTATACAGGCAGCATTATATCTCCGGTGCACTGGCAACTCTTGCAGTCAGGAAAAGGGATACATCACGGTATTTACTGGTGGATGATCAAAATATCCTGTGTGGTTGGTCTAATGTTAAGACAGGGGAACGAATTATCTCAAGGGATAAACCTGAAGAATTAACTTCAGTGGCTTTTTCAGGAATTCAGATTATCAGTACACAACTTCCGGATCTTATAACTGAAGATGGATATTGCAATATAATTGATGTTTACCTGAGACTTGCCTCTGATCATGATATCCTTACCATTGAACACGACAGTGGATTTTGGTTTGATGTTGGAAAACCGGAACAGGTTGAGGAAGTTTCAATATTTCTTGAGAAAAATAAAGATGCACTTCCACCCGAATTATAGATAATTTATAGGCTAAAACTGATATAGGAAGGTTAACTAAAGGCTGTCTGTAAAGTCTGAAAGATTAAATAAATAGTAAAAATCACAAATGACAAGCACCAAATTGCATAGAAATTACAAATGACAAGCACCAAAATACAAATAAATTACAATATTCAAAGTTCAAAAAAAGAAAACAGAAAGAAGAAAAAACAATAT
>JAUXED010000011.1 GCA_030618105.1 Bacteroidota bacterium
TTCGATATCTTTAACCTTACAAACCTGATTAACAAAGATTGGGGTCGCCGGTACTATTTGTCAAATGGCGCTTACCAATTATTGAGGTTCGAAGGATTTGATACAGACGGTACAACTCCGACATTCAGTTTCAGTAAACCTGATGGTGATATCTGGAGTATTGATGATGTAGGTTTCAATAGTTCAAGATGGCAGGCTCAACTTGGAATACGGTACATATTCTAATTTGAGAATCTTCATAAATAAAAAGGGAGGCCCCAATTTGTGGCCTCTTTTTTTTTCTTATCAGAGTTATTTAAGAGTAAAAAAGCTATTGATAACCCCTGATTTGATAATAGAAAAAAAGCTTCTAAATACAGGAACCATCAGGCATTAAGACAGATTTATAAAACCCGGCAAAGCAGCAAGCAGCACATTGTCAGGCACATATACAAAAGTTAATAACTATTTTGAATTGTTAATAAACCAGTTGAATGTGACTTGTCAATAAATAATCCAATTTATAACTTGCACAAACCATTTTGGGTACAGGGGCCTTTTCATAATTTATAAATAAACAAACACTTAGTAAATAATTTATTTTCGATGGGAGAATTACTTGCTCAAAAAAACACGTTTAAGGAAGAGGAAAAGAAAATTAATGCCGGACAGGAGGAATTGCCATTACAGGAAAAAACCGGCCCGGAAACGTATTCCCATAATGAAGCATTTATGGCATCTCTTGAATATTTCAAGGGAGATGAACTGGCTGCCAGAGTTTGGGTGAACAAATATGCCATGAAAGATTCGTTTGGGAATTTGTTTGAAAAGACCCCGGACGATATGCACCATCGTATGGCAAAAGAAATCAGCAGGATTGAAAAGAAATATAACAATCCGCTGAGTGAAGAATTGATCTATAGTGTCCTGAAAGATTTCAAATACATTGTTCCCCAGGGTGGTCCGATGACAGGTATTGGAAATAACCACCAGGTTGCCTCTCTCTCAAATTGTTTTGTTATTGGGAATGAAGGAGAGTCAGATTCCTACGGAGGCATCATGAAGATAGACCAGGAACAGGTACAGCTGATGAAAAGACGCGGAGGAGTGGGACATGACCTGTCACACATACGCCCTTCCGGCAGCACAGTTCTTAACAGTGCGCTTACCTCAACAGGTGTTGTTCTGTTTATGGAAAGATATTCAAATTCAACACGCGAAGTTGCACAGGATGGTCGCAGGGGTGCTCTTATGCTTACCATTAGCGTTAAACATCCTGACGCAGAGAATTTCATTGATGCAAAACTTGAATCAGGTAAGGTAACAGGGGCTAATGTGTCGGTAAAAATTACGGATGAATTTATGAATGCCGTAATTAATAATTCCCCTTTCGTACAACAATACCCTGTTGATTCTGATACTCCCCGGGTGAAAAAAGTTATTGATGCCGGTAAGCTTTGGGAAAAAATTGTAAATAATGCCTGGAAATCGGCAGAACCCGGAATCCTTTTCTGGGATACCATCATCCGCGAATCGGTTCCGGATTGTTATGCCGATCTTGGCTATAAAACAGTATCAACAAACCCGTGCGGGGAAATTCCTCTTTGTCCATATGACAGTTGCCGCCTGCTGGCGATAAATCTATATAGCTATGTAGATAATCCTTTTACTGAAAATGCCAGGTTCAACTTTGATTTATTCAAAGAACATGTTGGTCTGGCTCAGAGAATAATGGATGATATTATTGATCTGGAACTTGAAAAAATTGATGCTATTATTAAAAAGATTGATTCAGATCCTGAGACTAAAGATATAAAATTAATAGAGAGAACCTTATGGCAAAACATAAGGGAAAAAGCTCAGGAGGGCAGGAGAACCGGCATTGGAATTACTGCAGAAGGTGATATGATAGCTGCACTGGGGCTTGAATACGGAAGTGAAAATGCAATCGATTTCTCTGAGGAAGTACACAAAACCCTGGCGATGGAAGCTTATCGTTCATCAGTATATCTTGCCAAGGAAAGAGGTGCTTTCAAAATTTATGACCCGGATAGAGAGAAGAACAATCCGTTTATCCAACGGCTGAAGGAAGCTGATAAAGGTCTGTATAATTATATGGTGAAATACGGAAGAAGAAATATTTCTCTTCTTACCATAGCACCTACAGGTACAACCAGTCTTATGACCCAGACAACCAGTGGTATTGAGCCTGTTTTTCTGCCCGTGTACAAACGGCGAAGAAAGGTTAATCCTAATGATAAGGATGCTAAAGTTAATTTTGTTGATGAAGTGGGGGATTCCTGGGAAGAGTATTATGTTTTCCATCATAAATTTGTTAACTGGCTTGAGATTAATGGCTATAATTCTAAGGAAGTAAAGGGATATTCTGAGGAAAAGATCCGGAAGATCGTTGAAAAGTCACCGTATCATAAGGCAACATCAAATGATGTTAACTGGGTTAGCAAAGTAAAGATGCAGGGAAGGATTCAGAAGTGGGTCGACCATTCAATAAGCGTTACCATTAACCTGCCTGCTGTAGCAGAAAAAAAGCTTGTGGGTGAATTGTATAAAGAGGCTTGGAAATCAGGATGTAAAGGCACTACTGTTTACCGCGACGGATCACGTACGGGAGTGCTACTTTCAAATTCTAAACAGAAGGGGAGGATTGTTCCAAAAAGGCCAAAAACACTTGAGGCAGAAGTTATCCGGTTCAATAATAACAGTGAAAAATGGGTCGCTTTTGTTGGCCTCATAGATGGTAATCCGTATGAGATATTTACCGGTCCGGATGATGAAGAGATGTTTCCGATCCCAAAATCTATAACAAAGGGGAAAATTATTAAAATTAAAGATGATCAGGGACTTACGAGATATGATTTTCAATATACAGATAAGTTTGGATATATGAATACTATGGGTGGTCTGTCTCATATGTTCCAACCTGAATTCTGGAATTATGCCAAATTGATCTCAGGTGTTTTACGTCACGGAATGCCAATTCCTAATGTGGTTAACCTTGTTTCATCCCTGCGGCTTGACAGCGAAAATATCAATACATGGAAAGCCGGGGTGGAACGAACTTTGAAACGTTATATACCTGACGGGACCAAAGCAAAAGGGAAATGTTCCGAATGCAGATCAACAAACCTTACTTATCAGGAAGGGTGCCTTATCTGTCAGGATTGTGGTGCATCAAAATGTGGGTAAGTGCTTATACCTACAATCCGTATTTTTGAATTATCTCCTGCTTTGTGAGTCCAAGAATTCCATATTTTTTCCCTACTTTAATGAAAGCATCAAGGGCTTTATCCAAATGGTGAATTTCATGACCGGCAGAGATCTGTGTCCGGATCCTGGCTTGCCCGTTTGGTACAACAGGGAAGAAAAATCCTATTGCATATATACCTTCATTATACAGATCTTTTGAAATATCCTGTGATAATTTGGCGTTAAAAAGCATTACCGGGACAATCGGGCTGTCACCTTCCTTCAGAACAAATCCGGCATCAGTCAACCCTTTTCTCCAATAGGTTGTATTCTTTTCCAGTTTATCGCGGCGCTCTGTACTTTCAGAAAGAATATCAAGTACCTTCAAAACACCTGATACAACTACCGGTGCAATAGTATTAGAAAAGAGATAAGGACGAGCTTTTTGCCTGCACAATTCAACAAGTTCCTTCCTCCCCGAAACACATCCTCCGGAAGCTCCTCCAAGCGCTTTACCAAATGTTGTGGTAATAATATCAATTTTCCCCATTACACCATACTTCTCATGAGTGCCACGTCCTGTTTTGCCAATAAATCCACTTGCGTGTGAATCATCTACAAATAAGAGCGCATCATATTTTTCACATAATTCAACCATCTCATCCAGTTTTGCAGTATCTCCATCCATCGAATAAACCCCATCAGTAATGACCAATTTAATACGTTTATCTGAATGTAATTGCAATTTGTTTTCCAGATGCTGCATGTTAGAATGTTTGAAAGTATCATGTTGGGCACTGCATAACCTTATACCGTCAATAATGGATGCATGAACCAGTCTGTCGGATATCATTATATCTTCATTGGAGAGTACTGCTTCAAAAACTCCTGCATTGGCATCCATACACGAAGGGAACAGAATAGTATCCTCTGTCCCCAGGAATTCAGTGACCCTGTTTTCCAGTTCCCTGTGAATATCCTGCGTGCCGCAGATGAAACGGACCGAAGACATGCCATATCCCCTCGACTCCAGTCCATCATGAGCTGCTTTAACAACTTCCGGGTGACTCGAAAGGCCAAGATAATTGTTAGCACACATGTTTATTACAGTTTTCAATGAGGAACCTATAGGGAATTCAACTTTAATATCTGCTGCCTGGCTTGAGTGAATGAACCTTTCTTCTTTAAAGATCCCGGCATTCCGTATTTGCTCCAACTGATCCTGGTAGGTTTTCTTGATTTTGTCAGTGTAACTCATAGTATTTGTAGTTTAATCAATAAATTCGTTAACTAGATTCACAATGTTATTAACCGAATCAAAAGCTTCCGGGGTTGCTTTATCATCAGGCAAACTGATCTTGAACTTGGTTTCAAGAAATACCTTTAACGAAACCATTGAAAAAGAATCTACAAATCCGCCCGATATTAACGGCGTATCATATGTTATTTCTTCATCATCATCTTCCAGATATTCTTCAATTACATATTGCAAAACGACATCTTTTATTTCTTCCATTTTTCTTGTTTTTAAATATATAGAAATTAGAAATTATTCAGTTTTCTTCTTCTTCCTTACTCACCTACTCTACTTACTCAACTACTCAACTACTCATTATCAAGTGTTGAGACATCTCCTATTTCTTCTCCCCATTCCTTTGCATGGAGGATCCTTCGCATAATTTTTCCACTGCGGGTTTTGGGAAGCGAATCCATGTACTCAATATCTTGCGGCATAGCCAGAGGTGACAATTTTTTCCGTATAAAATTCATTATTTTCAATTCAAGTTCATCACCTGGTTCATAACCGGGTTTAAGGGTGATAAATGCCTTTACTACTTCCATGTTCACTTCATCAGGTTTTGCTACAACGGCTGACTCACTCACAGCTTCATGTTCCAGGAGTGCTGATTCTACTTCGAACGGACTAACAAGATGCCCGCCGGTATTGATTACATCATCATCCCTGCCTGTAAACCAGAAATAGCCGTCATTATCAATACTGGACCTGTCCCCGGAGAGGTACCATCCATTCTTAAATTTCTCTTCAAATTTTTCATTGTTATTCCAATAGGTGGTCATCATTGCCGGCCATCCCGGCTTAAAAGCGATTAGTCCGATTTTCCCATGTTCAGTGAAGGGTTCAAATGTTTTGGGGTCAAGAAGGGCAGCTTCAATTCCGGGGAAAGCTTTGCCCATTGAGCCGGGCTTAATTTTCATACCCGGGAAATTAGTGATCATGATTGACCCTGTTTCAGTTTGCCAGTAGGTGTCAAGGAATTGTTTATTAAATACTTTTTCTGACCATACAACAGCCTCAGCATTTAACGGCTCTCCAACACTGGCAAGATGCCTCAGGCATGAAAGATCAAATTTGCCAACAATTTCATCACCTGCTTTCATCAACGACCGGATTGCAGTTGGGGCAGAATACCATACAGTAATCTTCTGTTTTTCTATGAATTTGTACCATGCTGCGGCAGAAAACCCTGAATTCAAAACGCATTGAGTAATGCCAAGACTCCATGGACCGATAATACCATATGATGTTCCTGTAACCCACCCTGGATCTGCAGTGCACCAATAGATATCATTATCCTGTAAATCAAGTATCCATTTGGTTGTCAGATATTGTGAGATCAGTGAATAATGCACATGCCTTACTCCTTTAGGTTGTCCTGTGGTTCCTGATGTATAATGCAAAACTGAAGGTGAGTTGGCTTTAGTCGGGAAAATCTCAAAATCCTCAATTGGAGTAGCATCCTCAAGGTTAAATGGCACTTCATTTTTTTCTAGTGACTTGCTCTCTTTATGATCAACAATAATTATATGCTCAAGAGATGGAAGCTTATCTATTATTTTTCTGACCTTAGAGAGATGTTTTCTCTGTGTGATAATTGCACGGGTTTGTGCATTTTCCAAGCGTACATAAAGTGATTCCTCCCCAAAAGCTGAAAACAAAGGCTGCACAATAGCTCCGATTTTCAATACTCCCAGAAAGGAAAGATAAAGTTCGGGAATACGGTCCATGAAAAGACAAACCCTGTCCTCCTGAACGATCCCAAGATTGCGAAGAAATGCGCCAATAGTATTACCGGCCAGTCGGATATCATTAAAAGTATATTCTTTTTCAACACCGCCAAATCCTTCATAAATAAGAGCTAATTTATCAGCTTTTCCCATTTGACAAATGCGGTCGGAGCAATACCATGCAATGTTGATAGTATTGCCATCTTTGTAATCCAGTTCTTTTTCTGAAATAGACCAGTCGAAATTTTTTATTCTCTTTTCTAAGGAGCCTATATTTGACATACGTGCTTATAAAATTTAGTAAAAAAAAGTGCCGGCAATTTAGTGTTAATTGTAGATATCTAATAATTTCATTATATGATTTTGTACAGGTTATGTAACATGTTCTAATCAGCATATCCCTTTCTTAATCCACTCCTGTCTGATCCTGGAAAAAGTTTCTATTGCAAATTGAATATGTTCATTTGAATGAGCAGCACTGATCTGAACTCTTATTCTCGATTTTCCTTTAGGAACAACAGGGAAATAAAAACCAATTACATATATCCCATTAATTAAGAGTTCTTCTGCCAGTTCCTGTGATAATTTAGCGTCATTGGGGAGATGTCCGAGCATTATTGGAACTATCGGATGAGTACCGGGGACGATTGTATAGCCTGCATCCTCCAGTCCTTTTCTGAACATCCTGGTATTTGCTTCCAGTTTATCTTTTAAATCGGTGGTTTCGGATATAATATTCAATACCTCGAGTGTTGCTCCGGCAATAGCCGGGGATAAAGTATTGGAAAACAAATAAGGTCTGGATCTTTGTCTGAGTAAATCGATAATCTCTTTTTTCCCTGAAATGCATCCGCCGGAAGCGCCGCCGAGTGCTTTTCCGAAAGTTGTGGTAATAATGTCAACACGGTCAATGGCATTACAATATTCATGGCTTCCCCTTCCGGTTTTACCAACAAATCCGGTAGCGTGTGAATCATCAACCATAACAAGCGCATTATGTTTTTCAGCCAGATCGCAGATCTTATCAACCTGTGCAATGATCCCGTCCATTGAAAATACACCATCTGTAACGATTAGTTTAAATTTTGCCTGGTTACAATCAGCTTGTTTGAGTTGTTCCTCAAGATCGTCCATGTTATTGTTCCGGTACCGGTACCGGTTGGCTTTGCAAAGTCTGACACCATCAATAATGGATGCATGGTTAAGCTCGTCGGAAATAATTGCTGAATCAGATCCAAGCAACGGCTCAAAAACACCACCGTTAGCATCAAATGCAGAAGAATAGAGGATGGTGTCTTCGGCACCAAGAAATTGTGAAAGTTTATCTTCAAGTTCTTTATGGATGTCCTGAGTACCACAGATAAAACGAACTGATGACATTCCAAAACCATGGGTATCAAGAGCTTTTTTGGCTGCCTCTATCACGCGGGGATGGGATGTGAGTCCGAGGTAATTATTAGCACAGAAGTTTAACACCTTTAGTCCTTTAATGGTTTCAATTACAACTCCTTGCGGAGTGGTGATTATCCTTTCTTCTTTATAGAAACCTCCATCACGGATTTCCTGTAATTGCTTTTCAAGGTGATCTTTAAAATTACCGTACATATTATAGTTGAATTAATGTGTTAGATGGCTAAAATGTTATGAGTTTCGGGTTACGAGTTACGAGTTTAAAAGATTGTGATGCAGTGTATTAAGAATTACCAATCCAGAATTACTTTCCCACTGTTTCCCCGTTCCATAACATCAAATCCTTTCTGATAATCATCAACCGGAAAACGATGTGTAATTACCGGAGAAATATCCAATCCTGAGATTAACATCTGTTCCATTTTATACCATGTCTCAAACATCTCCCTTCCGTAAATACCTTTAATCTGCAGAGCTTTAAATATGATCTTATCCCATTCTACTTTTGTTTCATTTGGCAGTATCCCTAAAAGGGCGATTTTCGAACCATTATACATATTATCGATCATTTCTTCAAATGCTTTTGGCGACCCCGACATTTCAAGCCCGACATCAAAACCCACCATCCCCAGAGAATCCATGGTATCTTTTACTTTTTCTCCTTTTGACGGGTTAATTATCCTGGTTGCTCCCATTTTTTTTGCTATTTCAAGCCGTGAATCACTCAGGTCACTTACAACAATATACCTGGCACCTGCAAAACGGCAAATAGCAACAGCCATGCTCCCGATAAGACCTGCCCCTGTAATAAGTACATCTTCACCAATAACAGGGAACGAAAGAGCTGTATGAGCCGCGTTACCAAAAGGGTCCATAATTGATGCTATTTCATCACTGATCCTTTCATCAACATGAATTATATTCTCTGCGGGAATAACAACATACTCGGCAAAAGCACCATCCCGGTGAACACCGACACCAATAGAATTTTGACAAACATGTTTCTTGCCACGCCGGCAGTTACGGCAGTGCCCACAGGCAATATGACCTTCGCCTGTAACCCGGTCGCCAACATAAATGTTCCTTACTCCTGACCCGGTTTTATGAACCGTTCCTACATATTCATGACCAATTATCATAGGTGTTTTAATGGTTTTTTTTGCCCAGTCATCCCAGAGATAAATATGAAGATCAGTTCCGCAGATGGCTGTTTTGCGTATTTTTATCATCACATCATTAATTCCGGGCTCAGGTATCGGAACCTCTTCCATCCATAGTCCTTTACCGGGTTTTGCTTTTACGAGAGCTTTCATCTTTTTCATATAGACTGGTATTGAGAATTTCGGTTAAAATTTGGATATACAATTAAAGCATAATAAGTATACGGATTTTGCGAACGAAGTGAAGCAATCTTTCATGATTTATCGTAAAGCTCATGACAGTCTATCTATTTTACATTCTGGTTGTTTTTGGGAGATTGCTTCGTCGCTTCGCTCCTCGCAAAATCCTTTTTTAAACTTTAAAATCAGGTTAAAACTTTACCTCTTTCCATTTACTCATTTTATCATTTACTTACCTGCTCACCTAACTTAACTTTTGCAACAAGAATTCCTAAATAATAAGATCGTTCGAAATTAACATAAATCCTTTCGTTAAAAAAATGCTTTTCCGGAAAATGAATCGTGAGTTGTAAGTCGTGAATTATCCGGAAGAACTTTATATTTGTATAAAATTTATTTTATGCCAGAAAAACCCGTTCGAGTTCGTTTTGCCCCAAGTCCAACCGGTCCGTTGCATATAGGCGGGGTGAGAACAGCATTATTTAATTATCTGTTCGCGAAGAAGCATAATGGTAAATTTATTTTGCGTATTGAAGACACTGACCAGGCAAGATATGTTGCCGGCGCTGAGGATTATCTATTAGAGTCACTGGAATGGTGTGGAATAAAACCCGATGAGGGAGTGAATATCGGTGGTGATTACGGACCATACAGACAATCGGAACGCAAAGAAAGTTATCATAAATATGTAAAACAACTGGTTGAAAAGGAGTATGCTTATTATGCTTTTGATACTCCTGAAGAATTGGAAAAGAAACGGAAAGAATATGAATCCAGGGGAGAAACTTTCACTTATAATGCAGCTGAAAGGAATAGTTTGTCAAATTCTCTCTCTCTGTCAGCTGAAGAGGTGAAGGAAAAGCTTAATTCGGGATACCCATTCGTTATACGTTATAAAATGCCCGTTGGCGAAGAGCTGGTATTTGAAGATGTCATCCGGGGTAGAGTAATGGTAAATACTAACACGCTGGATGATAAAGTATTGTTCAAAGCAGACGGGATGCCCACATACCATCTTGCTAATGTGGTGGATGATTACCTTATGAAAATATCACATGTGATCAGGGGTGAGGAGTGGTTGCCATCATTGCCCCTGCATGTATTGCTGTACAGAAGTTTTGGATGGGAAGCTGAAATGCCGGAATTTGCTCATATGCCGCTTACCCTGAAACCGGATGGTAAAGGAAAATTAAGCAAGCGGGATGGAGATCTGGGTGGTTTCCCTGTTTTTCCTTTGAGTTGGACAGATCCGAAAACCAATAAAATATCCAAAGGTTATAAGGAATCCGGCTATTTCCCTGAAGCTTTTATTAATATCATTGCTCTTCTGGGATGGAACCCGGGAACAACTCAGGAAATTTTCTCCATGGATGAGTTAATCGGGGCTTTTTCACTTGAAAAGGTAGGTAAAGCAGGTGCCCGGTTCGATCCGGATAAGGCAAAATGGTTTAATCACTATTATCTGCAAAAACAGGATATGGGCACGTTGGCTGATTCTTTTAAAGAAATATTGGAGGAGAAAAAGGCAGATTATGCGGATATCGATGTCAGGAAAGTGGTGGAGCTGATACGGGAACGGGCAAATTTTGTCTCCGACTTCTGGGATCAGGGGCATTTCTTTTTCAAGCCTCCTGAAGAATATGATCCGAAAGCTGTGAAGAAAAATTGGAAAGAGGATACTCCAGGGATCATGAATGAATTAAAACAGGTTTTATCAGATATTGAAATTTCTGAATTTACAACTGAGAATACAGAAGAAAAGGTGAAGCAATGGATCAATAAAAAAGAACTTGGTATGGGTAAGGTAATGAACCCTTTCAGGTTGTCTGTTGTGGGTGCATTGAGGGGTCCGCATTTATTTGATATTATTGCTCTGACAGGGAAAAAGAAAACCCTGAAGCGAATTGATCAGGCTTTGAAATATATTAAAAAATAGCTAATATCATTATACTTTGCATTTTTGCCAACTGCCAACTGATTATTTTTTCCCCATTTGTTCTTGTTTTTTCTGCATTTTCCCCCAGCTATCTCTAAGAGGAACTGTCAGGTTAAAGACTAGGTGATCTTCCGTGGAGTCATAATCAACACAGAAATAACCGATACGCTGGAACTGGAATTTATCCATTGGTTTGGATGTGCTGAGGGAAGGTTCAACCTTACATTTAAGCACCTTAAGTGAATCCGGATTAATAAATTCTTTATAATCATCATCTTTCTGCCCTGCCGGATCAGGATGATCAAAAAGGCGGTCATACATTCTTACTTCAGCATTTACTGCATGTGGTGCAGAAACCCAGTGCAGTGTGCCTTTTACTTTCTTCTGGCTGCCGCTGCCACTTTTTGTGTCCGGATCGTAAGTGCAATACAATTCTGTGATCTCTCCGGTCTCCGGATTTTTTTTGAAATCCTCACATTTAATGATATAAGCACTTTTCAGTCGAACTTCACGACCGGGGGCAAGCCGGAAAAATTTTCCGGGAGGATCTTCCATAAAATCACTTTTTTCAATTAATATCTCCCTGGAGAAGGGGATAGTGTGGCTCCCCATGGTTTCATCCTCAGGATTATTTATTGTTTCCAGGTTTTCAGTTTTTCCTTCAGGGTAATTTGTAATGATCACTTTTAGCGGGTCGAGAACTGCCATTACCCTTGGAGCTTTTTTGTTCAGGTCATCTTTCAAGGCATATTCAAGCAGGGATACATCTATCACATTGTCCCTTTTTGCGACTCCTACCCGGTTGGAAAAATTGCGGATAGATTCAGAGGTATAACCACGTCGTCTCAGTCCTGAAATGGTAGGCATGCGTGGATCGTTCCAGCTGTTTACATAACCTTCATTAACCAGCTCAAGCAGTTTGCGTTTACTCATAATGGTATAGCTCAGGTTCAGGCGTGCAAATTCAGTTTGCACAGGTCTGTAATCCCCTTCCACGATCTGGTCGAGAAACCAGTCGTATAATGGTTTATGAACTTCAAATTCCAGGGTGCAGAGTGAATGAGTGATTCCTTCAATAAAGTCAGATTGTCCGTGTGCCCAGTCGTACATCGGATAAATGCACCATTTGTCCCCGGTACGATGATGCGGTTTTTTAAGGATCCTGTACATAAGAGGGTCACGAAGGTGCATGTTGGGAGCAGCCATATCGATCTTTGCCCGCAACACTTTTGATCCTTCATCAAACACGCCGTTTTTCATACGATCAAACAGATCGAGATTTTCCTCAACGCTTCTGTTCCTGTACGGACTTTCCTGTCCCGGTTCTGTTGGTGTCCCTTTCTGTTTCGCAATCTCCGCAGCTGTCTGGTCGTCAACGTAAGCCTTGCCCTTTTTTATTATCTTAATTGCCCACTCATATAACTGATCAAAATAATCAGAGGCATACCTGGGTTCACCTATCCAATCAAATCCCAACCATCTTATATCTTCCAGAATGGAATCAATATACTCAACTTCCTCTTTAATAGGGTTTGTATCGTCAAAGCGAAGATTAGTTTTCCCTTTGTATTTCAGCCCGAGCCCGAAATTCAGACAAATTGATTTGGCATGACCTATGTGCAGATATCCGTTTGGTTCAGGTGGGAACCGGGTATATACTTCTCCACGGTTTTTGTTGTTTTGGATATCCTCTTCAATCATACTTTCAATAAAATTGAGCGGTGTACGGGTTTCCTCTGATTTTTCCATGTTTCCCATTTTCAATTTGGATTTTTCGATACGTTCGCCGAATGCAGGGTTGTATTTATTATATGCATTGACGGCTCATGTATATCGATTGTTTTACAGATGCAAAAATAAAAGGAAATATTAGATTTATTGAATAATTAGTGAAGGAATAATGGAATGATGGAATAATGGGAAGATGGAAAAGGGGAATAGAGGGAATAGAGGGATTAAAGGGAATAGAGGGAATAGAGGGATTAAAGGGAATAGAGGGAATAAAGGGATTAAAGGGAAAAGAGGGAATAAAGGGATTAAAGGGAATAATGGAATAATGGAATATTGGAATAATGGGAAGATGGGAGAGTGGAATAAAAGAAAAGAGGGAAAACTGGCACAAATCATTTGAAAAACAGATTTTCTTTCGCTAATTTGCTTTTAAAAACAACTTAAAAATTATATATGAGCGTTATACAGATTGAAAACATGGAATTTTATGCTTACCATGGGCATTTCAGGGAGGAACAGATTGTTGGGAACAGGTTCTTAGTGAATCTGTGGATTGAAACGGATATGAGCAAACCGGCTGAAACAGACAGTCTTGATGATGCTGTTAACTACCAGGTCGCGTATAAGCTGATAAGGAAAGAGATGGAGAAAAAATCAAATTTGCTCGAGCATATTGCAAAAAGGATTTTGGATGCTCTTTTTGAGGGTTTGGAGGGAATTGAAAAGGTAAGGGTAAAAATTTCAAAAATGAATCCACCTGTGGGAGGGAAAGTAGATAGTGTAAGTGTATCTCTGGGGCGTACAAATAAAGGGGAATATTTTTAAGTTAATTATCGCATTTATTTAACTTATATTACCAGTTTCCGGTAGTTGAAATGATTTGTTTTTGAATTAAACATAAAAAGATATTATAAGTCATTGAAATATAGCATATTAACCAGCAACTAGTAACCAGTAACCAGTAACAAGTAAGTAACTTAAATTAATTTATGCTTAAAATCAGAGGAAAGCGTATAAAATCATTATTGGTATAACTGGATTAATTTGCATAAATTTGTAATCCATAAAAAAAAGGTCGCGTGACCGAGTGGCTAGGTGGCGGTCTGCAAAACCGTTGACGGCGGTTCGAATCCGCCCGCGACCTCAACAAAATCCTCATCCACGCAGGCAGTGAGGATTTTGTTGAGTGGCTACCCCAAACCGGATCAGCGTAGCTAATCCGCCCGCGACCTCAACAAAATCCTCACCCAACTCATATTCTTCTCAGCTTATAGGTTTCTCTATAACAATTGCAATCCCGCAGTTATTTTCTTAAGCTCTTTTAGTTATATTTGATCTTTCTGAAAAAAAATGAGCAGGGTCATTTATATGCATGAAATTTTAAATCAAAAAAAATAGTTATGGTACACGGAAAATTTTACGTTCGATTTCAAATATTTGTTGTTTTTATTTCTGTAGTTTTAATTACCTCCTGTTCTGGTCCGGATGATAAAACCGGTGATTGGATGATTGGACCGTTCAGTAAGCTGGATGATAGTAATCCGTGTCTTGTACCCGGTGACAGTGCGGTTTTTAATTGTCCTGTGAACGGAGAAATGATCAACTGGGAAATTAAAGATGTCTTTAACCCGGCAGTGGTTGTAAGAGACGATAAAATATATCTCCTGTACAGGGCGGAAGATTCTGTCGGGCAACACCTTGGCACCTCCAGGATCGGACTGGCTGAAAGCTCTGATGGGTTGACATTCACAAAACGTCCGGAACCTGTTCTTTATCCTGACAATGACCAGATGAACCAGTTTGAATGGGATGGCGGTTGCGAAGATCCAAGAGTCGTGGAGGATAATGAAGGGAGGTATATTATGACCTATACTGCATGGGATGGTGATATTGCCCGTTTATGTGTTGCCACTTCTGCCGACCTGGTGAACTGGAAGAAATATGGTCTTGCTTTCGATAACGCATATAACGGCAAATATCATGATACATGGTCGAAGTCGGGATCAATAGTGTGCAAACTCAAAGGGAATCGTATTGTGGCAGATCTGGTTAATGGGAAATACTGGATGTACTGGGGCGATTCTGATATATACCTGGCAACTTCTGAGAACCTTATCGACTGGAAACCGGTTGAAAATGAGGATGGGAGCCTTAAGCCGGTTTTTTCTCCCCGTAAGGGATATTTCGATAGTGAACTAATTGAGCCGGGACCGCCTGCCCTGATAACTGAACAAGGGATAGTGATGATATATAACAGTAAGAACAGTGCAACCGAAGGAGATGAGAATCTTCCTGACGGAACATATGCAGCCGGACAGGTTCTAATGGATGCCCGGGATCCCGGAAAAATGCTTAAACGTACTGAAGAATATTTTTTCTTTCCTGAAAAGCCTTATGAGATAACAGGGCAGGTAAATAATGTATGTTTCCTGGAGGGACTAGCCTGGTTCAGGAATAAATGGTTCCTTTATTATGGTACTGCCGATTCGAAAATCGCCGTTGCTGTTTATTATCCCCAAAGTCATTCTCCCGGTGAATAACAAGGAAAAATTCTCTGAGTTGAATTTATGAACCTGTAAACCGTAACACGAAACACGTAACTTTTTGACATAAAAAACATCAATTAAAAAATAGCTAAACATCTCATCTGATGGAAGGATTTCATTTTCTTGACTGGATCGTTTTGGGTCTTTTCGGACTTGCTTTAATTGGTATCATTGTATGGGTAAGCAGGATGAAAGAAGATACATCGACAGATTATTTTCTTGCCGGTCGTGATGTTACCTGGCTGGCTATCGGAGCTTCGATATTTGCATCAAACATTGGTTCGGAACACCTGGTAGGTCTGGCCGGTGCCGGTGCTTCGAGCGGTATGGCAATGGCTCACTGGGAAATGCATGGATGGATGATCCTTGTCCTTGGATGGGTTTTTGTTCCGTTTTATTCAAGAAGTATGGTCTTTACCATGCCTGAATTCCTGGAAAAAAGATATAATGCAAGTACCCGCTCATTTCTTTCTATAATATCACTGGTTAGCTATGTGCTTACAAAAGTAGCTGTAACAGTATATGCAGGGGGTATTGTGTTTAAGCAGGTATTCGGGATAGAAAGCTGGATGGGAATTGATTTTTTCTGGATTGGGGCAATCGGACTTGTAATTATTACAGGGATCTATACCGTAATTGGCGGTATGAAATCGGTGCTGTACACTTCTATCCTTCAAACACCTATTCTGCTGATTGGATCAATCTCAATTCTTGTAATCGGGTTAATAAAAGTTGGGGGCTGGGGTGAGCTGAAAATGATATGCGACAGTAATGTAACCGGTTACGGTGATGGTATGATGAGCCTTATGCGGTCGTCAAAGGATCCTGAATTTCCGTGGACCGGTGTAATACTGGGTTCGGCAATTATTGGTTTCTGGTATTGGTGTACAGATCAATACATTGTTCAAAGAGTTCTCTCCGGAAAGAACCAGACCCAGTCACGAAGAGGTGCCATTTTTGGCGGATACCTGAAACTATTGCCCGTATTCATCTTTCTTATTCCCGGAATGATCGCTTATGCATTAGACCAGAAAGGTGTTATTGAACTGACCAGTTCTGATGCAGCTTTCCCAACACTGGTGTCTGAACTATTACCGATTGGTATGAAAGGTCTTGTTGTGGGGGGACTGATGGCGGCACTTATGAGCTCGCTTGCTTCACTTTTCAATTCTTCGGCAATGCTGTTTACAATTGATTTCTACAAAAAATTTCGCCCTGATACCAGTGAAAAACGGTTGGTTTTTGTTGGACGGGTAGCAACAATTGTTATTGTTATCCTTGGTGTTTTATGGATTCCTGTTATGAAAAGCATCGGAAAGGTATTATATGAATACCTCCAGGATGTTCAGTCGCTTCTTGCACCCGGGATCGCATCTGTTTTCCTGCTTGGTGTATTCTGGAAAAGGACTTCGCCGGCAGCCGGATTCACCGGATTAGCGACAGGTTTCGTGTTGGGAATGACAAGGTTGGCACTGAAAGTATTTGAATCAGGTCTTAATACCGATGGATTTGTATATAAAATATTTGTTGCACCCAACTGGCTCCATTATGAAATTTATCTTTTTGTTTTGTGTCTTGCTGTGATAGTGGTAGTTACATATTTCACAAAACCGCCAATAAAAGAAAAGCTGGTTGGTTTAACCTTTGCTTATTCAACACCTGAACAAAGAGCAGCAACAAGGGCAAGTTGGAATAAATGGGATGTTATTAATTCGGTTGTTATCCTGAGCGTGATCGTACTGTTCTATATTTATTTCTGGAAATAATTATTTTACAACAAAGTTACACTGTCCTTCCAATATTACACCTTCGGCAGTAATCCCATGTACTACTACTATATATTCACCCTGATTATCGGATGTATAGAAATCAAACCTGTTTTTTTCACCTCTATCTATTTCAATGTTGGGAATCCAGAACAGGCAATTTCTGAAATCCGGAATTCTTTCATTGTCAGTGTTTGTGCTATAATCGGGAAATTTTATCTCCTGTTGAGGTTCGAAAGTTTTAAAGTTAAAGAGACGCGAGTTCCGGGGAATATCTATTCCCGCCATGTCTCCTTCGCGGGATATAATACTAATAATGCCTCCGAAATGTATATAGCCCCTGATATATGTGGCATTGATAATGTCAATATGATCGATTGTTTCAGGGGATAGTGACAAAATTGTTTCAACATCAATAACAGGAACATGATCGAGGAGTACAAGCGGTTTATATACAGCTAAATCGGAATGATCTCCAATTAGCGTAAAGTATCGTTTACCCTTTTTTTTCTTAAGAATCACTTTCGGAATTAATTCAAAAAAGAATTCTTCCAGTGTTGGGAGTTTAACCCAATCTTTGGTTTTTATTGTAATGAGTGGGCTGCCAAAAAAATCAATGAAAGCAGAGTCTACTTTTTCAACCGCTTCAGTATTTGTAAGAGGCTGATTGAATATTTTTTCAACCTGCATGTTGAACATAATTTCCCGGATAACCTCTGATTGTTTTGATGATAAGATGAAAGGCTGCTGAGGCAATTGCATAAAATCTGTTGAAAAGTTATTATCTATTAGAATCTCAACCGGAAGGTCATTGTTGGTTTCAACAGTAATAAACAGATCCTGAATACCTGTATGGGGAGGTAATGAAAACCGGAACCTGCCGGCCTTGTCAACTGCAGTACCAATATATCCCGGATTGTTTCCTAATACTGCCAGATGAATTCTTGCATATGTTACAGGAGCCTTTCCTTTATCTGTAACAATCCTGCCAGACAATGATAATTCTTTGGTTTCAGGAAAATAATTAATAAATTCCGGATAATCGGCGTTTTTATCAGCAGGAAATCTTATCCTGTACATGTTTGTGTCAAGAGTACCTGTTTTAACAACTGAAAGGCAATATCCATCGGGTGAGAGTGCATTCCTCTCAGGTAAAGATATGCTTATGGTAACCCTTTCACGTTTTGCATATATTTTCTTATCGGTATTACACCGGATGGCATTTCTTTGGATTTCAGAATAATCCTGTAAAGAATATGCATTTGTGACAGTCAGATCATTTCCGGTTTGTAGTTCATTTTTATTTGGGTTGATAATTGTAATATGGCTATGAAAATAATTTGTTGGAGGGAAATTACGCATCCACTTTGTATAAGCTCTGAGGTAATAAAGCCCTGTTGGAGTAGCTTCAGGTATTTCGATATATCCCCATGTTCCATATTTGTTTAATAAGTATTTGCCTTGTGCGATAGGGGTATTTGTCTGGCTGATAATTTCGACATAAAGTATTTCGCTCCAGCTTGTTGTTCTTAAAAAGGGATAACTTAGGTTAAAAGCCCTGAAAAACACCTTTTCGTTCACGGCATAAATATTCCGGTCGGTAAACAATTGGAATTTTTCCTTAAAAACAGGTGATTTCAAAAGGACCGGATCATTGATCAATGACTGGGCATTCGTCCTCACCTGTGCCTGGGAGATTATAAAAACAGCAATAATATATAGAATTATTTTTCTCACGTTCTATTCTTTGTTTATTCCCAGAAATCAGGTTTCTCAGTTACTCCACCGCCATTGGTGCAATCGAAGCAGGTACCAAAACCTACTCCATAAGGCGGCCCTGTTCCCATTGCTGACTGTGATATCATATAAACCGGGAATATTGTATACATGCGCAGTTGCCTTTCATACTCAATACCTCTGAGATAGCAAATTGCATCGTAGATTCTAAAATTAAATGATTCAGAGACAAAAATGCGTTTTTCGGGTACAGAAGAAACATCAAAAAAACCTAACACCACTTCTTCAGGATCATTTATATTGGAAATATTTCCTTGAATTTGTACAGGCTGGGTTTCATATAATCCGCCTCTTTCCTGGCTCTGCTTTTGTACCTGAAACCAATAATCATATGCCGTATTGCTCAACGAATATTGCTTTACAAGAAGGCTGTATTTTATTTTCAACCTGTTGCTCTGGTTAGAGACATAATTTAATGGAAATTTATTGATAGTATTACTGGTTGAATACCGGGTTGTGAAAGTATATATTTTACGAATTGGTTCTGTCCTCCAGCAGCGGAAAAGAAAAAAAGGATCATCAATTTCATGTATGGTACCATCATAATAATATTGAATCCTATACGCTGCTTCATACTCCCATGTTTCTTCAAGTTCCCAACGGTAATTCCTGGCAAAATCACCGGGTACGTTAAGATCAAGATAGAACTGAATGCCATTCAAGGGCTTGTCAGGGTCATCAGTTTCCCTGGTCTCTATCTCGTAATAAATGTTATCGATAGGGGGGCTGGAAGATAACAGTTCATTAAAATCCGACTCATATATATTCCCATCAGTAGTTATAACTTTTACTTTATATTGAGTGCCAATATTTAAGAAATCTTTGGGTATCCACTGCATATACAGTCCGGAGTCACTTTCATAGAATTCGAAAATATTCCCGTAGTTATCAACAACTTCAACCTGACAGTCCGGCTCGGGAATTTTATGAGGATCATAATACGGTGCAGTACGTGAAATATGAATATAATGATAACCTTCCTGATCGGTAATTTGTCCTTCTATTACAAGTGATTCCTCACTTTCATCAATCTGTGGTGTAAACGGTTCAATACACCCTGCTAACGTGATGAAAATGAATATAGGTATAATTATGTTCTTACTACTCACTGGCATAATTTCCAAATTTAAAATTCCACGAAAGAGTAACTATCTGGGTTCCGAAAATAGACATCTTATACCCGTTAGTTTTTGCCCCTTCTGATTTGAAGTAAACCGAATATGCATTTTTCCTTCCGGTAAGATTATAAATGTTTAACATCCAGAAGCTGTGGATCTTTTTCCTTGATTTGAGGTTTCCTTCCAGGTTAAAAGAAAGATCTATCCTGAAATAGTCAGGTATACGGTATTTATTTCGTGAAGAATAATTTAAGATTTCCTGTCCGTTAATATAATAAACCGATACGGGATAAGTAACAGGTCTGCCCGTGTTATATATCATATTAGATGAAAAACTTAACCTGCGGTTTATTCTGTAATTTACAATCAGATTTACCGCGTGCGGCTTAGAATAATTTGCCGGATAGCTGTTTCCATTGTTAATTTTCTCCCAGGAATTAATTCCATTGACAAGCACATTAGATCTGGAATAACAATATGAAAACCAGCCGTTTAATTTACCTGCTTTTTTCTCTACCATCAGTTCAACTCCATATGCAGTTTGGGTTCCCTGTAAAACATCGCCTTCAATGCGCGGGCTATAAATAAAGTCAGCGCCATCTTTATATTCCACAACATTTTTAGTTCGTTTGTAATAAGTTTCTATTGATGTTCTGAGACCTTTTTGGGAAAAATCTTTATAATAACCGGCTGATACCTGATCGCAATAAGGAGGATTAATATGGTAATCACATAATTTCCATTGATCAACAGGTGAGATGGCAATGGTATTGCTAAGCATGAAAAGATATTGTTTGTTACGGTTATAGGAAACCTTTAGGGAACTGCTGGTGCCGGTACTCAGGTTTAAAGCAGCCCTGAGTTCCGGACCGGAATATGTTTTTATTATTTCTCCGGCGGAAAATACAATAGTATCTCTTATATTCCGACTATTTTTAGGCGCCTCCTGATTATATTCATAGACTTTCCCAGGCCCCAGAAAACCGTAAAAACTATACCGGATTCCTCCATAGAAAGTGAGTCGTTCTGAGATTTTGAGTTTATCACTAAAATAAACCACACCTTCAATTCCATTTTCATTACCCAGGTGAACCGGGAGCCTGTTTGATCCCGGTCCGAAAGGTAAAACATTGCCCCGCTCGAGGTCATAATAAATTAAACTTCCGCCAAAAGAGATTATATGTTTTTGATCAGGAATCCAATGTAGATCAGATTTCAGTTCATAATGACCAATTTTGTATTCATGCTGGTATGCTGAAAAAGAATATTCCTTGTTTATCGTGTTGAATGAATAATTTCCGAAAACAGCAGAAAAGTCAGATGAAAGTGAGGATGAAATTCGATGCCGCCAGATTAATGATCCCCCCGAGTTGGAATAATCGTAATTATTGAGATTAGCCAGGTCAAAACGGTCAGAAGAAAAATACCCGAATATTTTGAACAGGTTATTTTCATTTGGTTCGATATTGATATTGGCTGAGAGATCGTAAAAAGAAGCCTGGCTGTTTCTTAAATTGGAATTTTGAAGTCTTGATAACAACCAATCGGAATAGGTTGACCGTGCACTTACAACAAAAGAGGTATGTTCTTTAATTAATGGTCCTTCCAATGCAATATGGCCTGTAATCGGGCTGATCCCTCCACGGCCGGTAAACTTGTTTTTATTTCCCTGCCTGGTGGAAATATCGAAGAACGAGGCTAATCTTCCGCCATATTCAACAGGAATGTTGCTTTTATACAGACTGAAATCTTTAACAATATCAGGACTGAATGAGGAAAAGAACCCGAACAGGTGAGAGGTATTATAAACCGGAATTTTGTTGATATAAAACATATTCTGATCGGCAGGACTCCCGCGTACATTGAATCCTGCCGAACCTTCACCTACACTTTGAATCCCGGGCAACATCTGTGCTACTTTTAACAAGTCTTTTTCACCCAACACAAGTGGTATTTCTTTAATTGATTTAATATTCAAACTTTCAAACCCCATTTGCATGCCGCGTACATTATGAAACCGGTCAGCCTTAATAACCACTTCATTTATCGGGATCATAGTTTTTTCCATACTAATATTCAACTGTCCGTCAGAATGAACCTCCAAAAAATAACCTGCCTCTTTCATTCCCAAACAATTAAATACTGCACTATATTTGCCTGGTTTCAGAACCAGGCTAAAATGTCCGTCAATATCAGTCGCAGAGCCTGTTTTTAATTCTTCAATGTAAATAGTTGCACCAATTAAAGCCTCACCGTTTTCTTTGTTCCGGATTTTCCCGTTAATTATTGCTTGATTACGAGATATGTTTTTATCATCAATACCAATAATAATAGTCTCGACTATCCTTGCTTTTTGTCCTTTAAAATATTTTTGACGGACATCGATAGTTCCATAATCACCACGAGAATTATTGTCTCCATCGTGTTGTTCATAGTCGGGAACCTCAGGCAGAATTGTAACAAGGTTCACCGGAGTTAAAAAAACATTTCTATTATTATCTATATAAAAGTTCAATTCGGTTCCTGCAAGATTACTTTGCAATACACCGGTAAGGGATAAATGATCACCCTTTGCTGTAATAGTAATTCCGGAAATCCATTCCTGCCGGTAAAAGAAATGCACATCTTTTTTTCTTTCCACATCGCGAATAAACCGGTCAAAAGGAATATCCTGATACTCCCCTGAAAAAATGATGTCATTGCCCAAAGCCTGATGGGAAAAGTAAAAGGAGAAAAACAAAAATACTAATGTAATCCTATACATTACTTATTTTCAGTTAATTGATTGCAAAATTCAAGTAAACGCTTCATATTGCCATCAGACTCATTTTTCAGCCTGATTTTATTATTTCTGATAAATTGTTTTATTTCTTTTTTGTGTTGTACAGGAAACAGTCTCCGGAATTGTTTTTTACTCTTAAAACGATACGGTTTGCCGTTCATTACTATATAAGAAACCTTTTTCTGAGGGCTAAAATTGTACAAACTCGAAGTTGAGTAATTCAGTTCTTTTTCCCAGTAGTACAGACAATATATTTTACCTGATGTTACAACCTGATAGAACCTTGTACCGGTTTCGGGAAAGGAATATTTGCGAAAAAGTTTGCCATCTATTTTAAATTCATGGATAAATTCATTTTTTAAGAGGATTTGATTTGTGCCACCAGCAAAAGGGCTGTATTGTAAAATCATATTCTGATTATATAAATCATACTTAAGATATACATCCTGATATTCCCTGTCGGCTATAACCAGGGATCCTGCATAGAATTGGTTTTCTCTGAAAAATGGATGTCCATCTACATTTGAATACAAATAGAAATATTTAATGCCATTTATTAGGTTGTAATCAGGTCCGTATGATAGATCAAAATATTTTTTCCAACTGTATATAGTTGAATCAGAAACGGTTTGCACCTGAGCGGTAGCAGCACCCGAATAGAAACAGGCAAACAGTATGAGGCAATATTTTAAGCAACGAATTATCAAACCGGTATGAATTATAAGGATTCAGAATAGAGTGTACTAATTTAGTAATTAATGATGATTTTTTATTCATATAAATAACTGTTTTATCATTCAAAACTGGTAGCGGATGACACAATTCGTAACTTAGATAACCCGAATATCCAATTTCGTGCATTGCACGAACGAAAAATGTATTTGTAACAAAAAGGACAATTGTCTTTATTAATTTGCTCATTCATCATTGTCAGTTTAATTTCAAATTAAAATTTAACAATTAAATATCTTTGCAAAAACGGAATCCCATTCCTAATCCACTTCCTGCCGGATAACCATTCTTAAGCCGATATGTAACTCTGCAGTATTCGGGGTAATAACTCCAGCTGCCACCACGGCCGACACGATATGTGCCTTTTAGCGGACCGGCAGGATTGACCAGGGGACTTTCTTCATAATATGTTGAGTTGTACCAATCATTACACCATTCCCATACATTTCCACTCATATCGCATATATCCAGTTCATTTGGTTTCTTTGTACCAACTTCATGAGTAGATACTTCAAGAAATATGTTTTCAAAATTAAATGAGTTGTTCAAGTACCACCCGACTTTATCAAGTGTATCACTACCACTATAAATATATCCTTTACTTTGATTTCCTCCTCTGGATGCAAATTCCCATTCTGCTTCAGTGGGTAGTCTCCCTCCGTAAAAATTGCAAAATGCTTTAGCACCGAACCATGATACTTCAATTACCGGATAATTCTCTTTACTTTCTTTTGGTATATATTTTCCATTTACATACTGAATCTGGCAATCATAATCATTAATATCCAGGTAAAGTACTTCTTTATGAGTTCCATCAGGCAATGCGTTCACTTCATTCATAAACTGTGCAAACTGTTTGTTGGTAATCTCGTATTTACTGATATAAAAGCTAACTAAAAAAACTGTATGTAAGGGCTTTTCATCATTATAACAAATGTAATTATCTGTGGCACATCCCATTGAAAATGTACCTCCTTGCACCAATATCATTTCAATGTCAATATAATGTTCGGGTTTATTGTTCTCCTCAATATCTTCTTCCCGGGGAGAAGTAGAGTCTTTCTCACATGAAATAAATATTATAAATAATATTAAAAGATATCTGGGCATTTGTTTTATAAAAAGAAGGTATTTTAAGTCATCAGATAGTAAAATTAGTTATTTTTAATAAATTAATGAAAGTTCATTAGAATGTTAATTATCACTATAAATCAGTCTTTAAAATTATGTATCTTCAGTTTTTGGATTTTATCCATAAGCCTGTCTTGGTATCCGGATTTTTTCACATGGAAGTTCACGAGCGGGTTTACGCAATGGGTTCTTGTGGGAGCGAGTAACAACCGAACTGCCGATAGGCAGTGAGCTCGCGAATACCTTTGAAAATAAATTTATTTATGAGCAAATACCACAGAACTTGTAAAAAGGTAGAAAATATAAGTACCCTTGTCACTAACATAAAAGATTTAAACGTATGAAAAACATACCTGAAGTAAGAACCGGAATAGTAGCCGTGAGTCGTGATTGTTTCCCAATTGAACTGTCTGAAAAGAGAAGAAAAAATGTTGTTAAAGCCTGCGGTGAAAAAAAAGTGCCTGTAACAGAGATAAATAAAATTGTTGAAAATGAAAATGACATACCCGGGGCTCTTCTTGAACTAGAGAAGAAAAAAGTTAACACTCTGGTTGTTTATCTTGGTAATTTCGGACCTGAAGGACCTCTCTCAATGCTTGCGCAGAAGTTTAACGGTCCGGTTATGTTTGTTGCAGCGGCTGAAGAAACCGGAAATGATCTCTATGGTGGCAGAGGTGATGCGTTTTGCGGACTCCTGAGTGCTTCTTATAACGCGGGACTGAGAAGTATAAAACCATACATGCCCGAATATCCGGTTGGAAGACCTGAAGAAATTGCAGAAATGATCAGGGAGTTTATTCCGGTTGCAAGAATAATTCTTGGAATAAAAAAGCTGAAGATTTTTACATTCGGACCAAGACCATTTGATTTTAATACACTACATGCTCCGGTTAAACCCTTGATGGATATCGGTGTGGAGGTCATGGAAAACAGTGAGCTTGATCTGTATGAGCTGTTTAACAGAGCAAAAAATAATCCTGAAGTGCCCGGGGTGTTGAAGGATATGGAAAAGGAACTTGGTTCAGGCAATAAGTTTCCCGGGATACTTCCGAAACTGGCACAATATGAAGTGGCTCTTACAAGTTTTTTTAAAGAAAACCTGGGAACATCTGAATATGGGGTTTTTGCCAATAAGTGCTGGCCTGCATTTCAGACCAGCTTTGGGTTTGTACCATGCTATGTAAATTCCAGACTGGCTCAAAGAGGAATTCCCGTAGCCTGTGAAGCAGATATTTATGGCGCTTTAAGCGAATATATGCTCACCTGTGCAACCGAACATCCTGCTACTATCCTGGATGTTAATAATACCGTGCCTTTGGATATGTACGAGAAAGCACAAGAAACGATTGGGGATTATGCTCATAACGATCTCTTTATGGGATTTCATTGCGGAAATACCTGCTCATCATGTATGGCAAACTATGAGATGAAATATCAACTCATTATGCACAGGTTAATGGAACCTGATAAAGAGCCGGATATTACAAGGGGAACAATAGAGGGAACAATCAGGGCAGGGGATATGACCCTTTTCCGCTTCCAGGCAACACCTGAAAATGAACTGAAAGTATATGTAGCAGAAGGAGAAGTGCTTGATATGGATCCGAAAACATTCGGTAGTACCGGGATAATTGCTATCAAAGAGATGGGCAGATTTTACAGACATGTTCTATTGGAAAAGAAATTTCCGCATCATGCAGGTGTCGGATTCAAACATGCAGGGAAAACTCTCTATTCCGCATCCCGCCTTTTGGGAGTTGATGATGTTTCTTTTAATTTACCTAAAGAGATATATTATCCTACTGAAAATCCTTTTTAACGTTTGTAACAATTTTGTAGCAAACCTGTAATATGTCTGTAATATACTGAATTTAAATTTGTAACGAAAATTTGAATTAATAGTTATTAAGTATTCTATGCAAAAACTCAAATCAAGACAATGAAAATATCTACAAAAAAGTAACAATAAGTTGTTTGAAAAAAACATTAATTTAAAAAAAAACAGGAGTTAAAGCGATGAAAAAAGCAAGGATATTAATAGTTGATGATGAAGAAGATTTGTGTGAGATATTAAAATTTAATCTTGAAGGTGAAGGATTTGAGGTTGATGAGGCGTATTCAGCAGAAGATGCTATAACAAAACGACTCGATAAATATGACCTGTTACTTCTTGATGTAATGATGGGCAAAATGTCTGGTTTCAAACTTGCTGAAAAAATCAGGAAAGAAAGAGGATCAACCATCCCAATAATTTTCTTAACGGCAAAGGATACTAAAAACGATACCTTAACAGGCTTTAGTATAGGTGCTGATGATTATATTTCAAAACCCTTTTCAATTAAGGAGGTGGTTGCCAGGGTTAATGCTGTATTGAACAGAACAACAGGTAAATATGCCGGTGAACAAATAATAAATGTTGAAGGAATGGAATTTGACCTTAATAAAAAGAAATTAATTATTGATAATAAAAGTATATATCTCACACGTAAAGAATTTGAAATTCTACAATTACTGATTGAAAATCAAGGCAGAATCTTTTCAAGAGAAGAAGTTTTAAATTATGTATGTAAATATGAAACCGTTGTTACTACCAGAACAGTTGATGTAAATATTGCCAGAATAAGAAAAAAAATGGGGAAATACGGGAAATTTGTCCGCAGCCGAACAGGATATGGATACTATTTTGATATACAATAAATTAATGGTTGACAAATAAGAAAAAATATGATTTTAGGATCAAGATATAAGAAAAAGCTTTTTTTATACTTCTTTTTTGTATTTATAGCCTTTACTGTAGTAATCATTATTTTCCAATATGATAGAGAAAAAAAATACCGTATTAATCAACTTGAAAATACGCTGGATAATTACACTGAATTAGTTAATAGCTTCGTCAGGCAAAGATCAATATTCAGGAATAAAAATTATCGTTTGGTTGACAGTATCATAAAATATATTCCCCGTTCTGATTTAAGAATTACAATGATAAGTCAGAACGGGACAGTATTATTTGATAGTTTTGTTGAGGATTTTTCTGCTATGGAAAATCATATAAACAGACCTGAGGTTCAAGAATCCATATATTCGGATTTTGGTGCAAGTGTAAGAAAATCGGAAACAACAGGTAAACAATATTATTATTATTCAAAATTTTATGAGGATTATTTTATCCGAACCGCTGTAATCTTTAATATTCAAATTCAGAAATTCCTTAAAGCCGAAAGATTATTTCTCTATTTTATTATGATTCTGTTTTTTATTGTTTTAGTTTCATTAATATATGTATCTGATAAATTTGGAAAATCTATCTCAAAACTTAAAGATTTTGCTATAAATGCAGGAGAGAATAAGCCGGTTAATGTAGACATACAATTTCCTCAAAATGAATTGGGAGTGATTGGCAGGCAAATAGTCCAAATATATACCAAACTGAAAACAACAAGTGATGAATTAAATCTGGAAAGAGAAAAACTTATTCATCATCTCCAACTATCTGCTGAAGGCATAGCAATATTCTCTCCTCAAAAAAAGAATATAATAGCGAATAGCCGTTTCATCCAATATTCAAATATTATTTCAGATAACCCATCAATTTCACCCGATCAAATATTCGAAATCAAAGAATTTAAATCCCTGAATAATTTTATTGATAGTTATAAAAGCAGATCTGTTGATGAGAAACACCTGCCAGGGGAAAAACATATTATTGAAAAAAGCAGGAAATATTTTGATATTCAATGTGTTATTTTTCAGGATAAAAGTTTTGAAGTATCAATAAACGATATTACAAAACCTGAAAAACAAAAGTTGCTGAAACATCAGATGACTACCAATATAGCCCACGAACTAAAAACACCTATTACATCGATAAAAGGGTACCTGGAAACTATATTAACTAATGAGAATCTGGAAAACCAGAAACAAAAATATTTTGTCGAAAAGGCTTATAAACAAATAGACAGATTATCTGACTTGGTAAATGATATCTCAATTTTAACAAAAATTGAAGAAGCACATAATCTATATAAAATAGAGGAGATGAAAATTCTTCCGTTAATAAATGATGTGCTGGAAAATTTAAAGACAAAATTAGATGATAAGAATATTCGGGTTAATTTGGATGTAGATCAAAAAGTTAAAATTAAAGGCAACAAATCTCTTGTTTTTTCAATTTTTCAAAACCTTGTTGAAAATTCCGTCAATTATGCCGGCAACAATGTTGAAATATCTGTAAAAAAATACTTTGAAGACGATAATTTTTATTATTTTCTTTATTCTGATAATGGAGTAGGTATTAAGGAAGAACATTTACCGCGTATTTTCGAAAGATTTTATCGTATTGATAAAGGACGGTCACGTAAAGATGGTGGAACAGGCCTTGGCCTTTCCATTGTTAAAAATGCAATATTATTCCATAAAGGTGAGATATCTGTAAAAAACAGGGAAGAAGGAGGTGTTGAATTCCTTTTTTCAATAAGCCGTTATTTACCATAAAATTATTACTGTTATGTCAAATATAAAAGCTGTCATTTTCGATTGGGCAGGTACCATTATCGACTATGGATGTATGGCGCCTACCTTGGTTTTTATTGAGGTATTTAAGAAGTATGATGTCAATATTTCGGTAAAAGAAGCGAGGGGCCCTATGGGCTTAGCCAAAAAGGAACACCTGAAAGTATTGTGCGAGATGCCGGGAATAAGAAAAAAATGGGAAAATCAGTATGGAAAATTACCGGACAGGCAGGATGTTGAAGATATTTATCTTGAATTAGAATCAATGTTCGTCAAAATAGTTGTCGATTATTCTGACCCTATTCCCGGAGCTGTTAAATTACTTGAAAACTTAAAAAGGAAGGGAATTCGTTCAGGTTCTACAACCGGCTATGTACAATCAATTATGGACTCAGTTGTCCCTGTTGCAGAAAGAAAAGGTCTTGTGCCGGAATCTATTGTGTGTTCTTCGGATGTTCCAGGGGGAAGGCCAAAACCATGGATGTGCTTTATGAACGCAATAAATCTAAATGTTTATCCCTATGAACTTTGAAATCGAATATCCTACCAACTGTGCTGTAATAAGGAGGATTTTATAATCCACTGCAAAGAACGTTTGACCTTCAAATGTTGCGACCGCAAATGGTTTTCGAAAAGCATACATACAAGAATAAGTGGAAAAAGCAACCACTATGGCGTATACTGAAAACATGAATCCATTTGTATTGCCAATCCATCTTCTCAATAGAAAGTACTTCATGCTTATTCTTTATTGTTGAGAAACCGTAATGAAAAAACTTCGTGTTTCATAATAACTGAGACTTGTAAAAAACCATGTACAACTCAGGTAAATGTAAAAACTAAAATTCTGGTTTTATTATATGGATACACAAAACACCTTCTTTTAACCAAATTTTAATATTTATGAAATGATTATGAAACAACTTTATTTTATTCTTGCTTTTAAGAAATGAACAGCTTGATAAAACTCTGCAGGAATCAGATTAGATAATAAAAGATTAGTCTTTCAAAGATTATTAACAATAGTTACTGAAAAATACAACCTATTAATTTAAAACCAAATTGAACTATGAGAACAAAAATCTCCTTTTTTATTATATTGCTGTGCTGGAGCACATTGTGGACAGCCCTCGCACAACAACAAACTTTACAGGGTACTGTAATTGACACTGACGGCAGACCGTTGCCTGGAGTAAATATCACTCTGAAGGGAACATTTATAGGAAGTGTTACAGATATGGATGGAAAATATTCCATTGAAATCGATAGTCCATCTGACACCCTCGTCTTTTCTTTTATCGGACATTTTACAAAAGAATTTATTGCAGGGCTCTATGAAACGCTGGATGTCCAGATGGAAATAGAATCTGCTGAAATGAAAGAGGTAGTAATAACTGCACTTGGGATTAAAAGAGATGAAAAAACGCTGGGTTATTCAGTAACCGAAATTAGTGGAGATGATATTACCCAGGCTCAAGACCCTAATTTTCTGAACAACCTCTCGGGAAAAGTGGCAGGGGTTCAAATAACCAGTGGAGGTTCAGGAGTGGGTAGCTCATCCAGGATAATAATACGTGGTGAATCATCTCTAATGGGCAATAACCAACCGCTTTTTGTGGTTGATGGTATTCCAATTAATAATGAGACTTACAGTGTTAGGAGTGAAAATAACCTGGAGACTGATTATGGAAACGGAGCTTCTGAGTTGAATCCTGATGACATTGAATCAATTAGTATTCTGAAAGGGGCAAATTCTACAGTTTTATATGGTTCACGAGCAGCCAATGGTGTAGTTCTGATAACTACAAAATCCGGAAAAGGTAAAAAAGGAATAGGAGTTTCGGTAAATACAGGGGTAACCTTTGAAACCCCTCTCCGAATTCCAAAATACCAGAACCTGTATGGTCAGGGAAGTACTGATTCCAACGGGAATCCGGTTTTTGAATTTGAAGATGGTTCAAACGGTGGTACTTTTGATGGAATTGATGAAAGCTGGGGACCAAGACTTGATGAAGGCTTGATTACAAAACAGCATGATTCACCAACCACTAACGGATTTCGCGGAGGAGATACACGGGTTGGCAACAGGGGAGAAATTCAACCTACTCCATGGATATCTCACTCTGATAATGTCAGAAACTTCTTTGAAACAGGCGTTACTTCAAGGATTAATGTTGCCGTACAAGGAGGTTATGAAAAAGGCGATTTTCGCCTGTCATATTCAAATCTTGATTCAAAGGGAATTCTTCCGAACACCGATTTGAAACGAAATAGCGTAAATCTGAGTACCTCCTGGAACCTGACAGAAAAGCTAAAGATTGATGCAAAAGCAAACTATATTAAAAGCGGAAGTGATAACCACCCCAATAACAGTTACGGGACAGAGAACATTATGTATTTATGGGTTTGGTTCGGTCGCCAGATTGCTATGCCTGGTCTTCAAGATTATTGGCAACCCGGGTTTGAAGATGTTCAGCAATTCAACTATAATTATAACTGGCATGATAATCCATACTTCACTATGTATGAAAACACCAATGCTTTAAATAAAAACCGGGTGATAGGCCATGTTTCAGCTACTTATGAATTCACAAACTGGTTGAAATTAATGGTCAGATCAGGTACCGATGTTTTCAATGATCTTCATATCAGCAAACGTGCATTCAGCACACAGCGATTTCCCTACGGACAGTATCGTGAAGACAAGATATATTTTGAAGAGAGAAATTCAGACTTTTTGCTGTCCTTTAACCGCCCGCTTTCCACAAAGTTAACTCTTTCAGCCTCATTTGGCGGAAACAACATGAGGCAAACGAATAATTATCTGCGTGTAAGTGCAAATCAATTATCTGTACCCGGAATCTACAACTTTGCAAACACGAGAGTTCCTCTAACAAACAATCAGTATAATCAGGGAAAAATCATTAACAGTTTGTATGGTTCTGCCCAGTTTGGATTCAATGAATTTTTGTTTCTTGATGTTGCCGGCAGAAATGACTGGTCAAGTACCCTTCCACCCGAACATAACTCGTATTTTTATCCATCAGTATCACTCAGTGCAGTCATAAACGATATGATCAATCTTCCCGATGTGGTTAGCTATGCAAAAGTAAGGACCGGTTGGGCACAGGTAGGAAATGATACCGATCCGTTCAATTTGAGAAATGTTTTTTTGAACGGTACAAACTTATGGGATGGTAATCCAATATTATATGGTGAATCAGATTTAAAAAATTCCAATCTGAAACCTGAAACATCTTCATCTTTTGAAATAGGATTTGATATCAGGCTATTTAATAATCGATTCGATTTAGACTTTTCATACTACAATACCGATAGCCGGAACCAGATACTTAACGTCCCGGTGGTATTATCGTCAGGTTACAGTAGCTTTTGGTATAATGCCGGGTTGATAAATAGCAAGGGTGTTGAATTTATGCTTAACGCCATTCCAATCCAGTCGACAAATAATGGTTTCAAGTGGGACATCGGCCTTTCATGGTCAAGAGACAGAAGCACTGTTGTAGAGCTGGCACCTGAATTTGAAATTAATGAATACCAGATTTCCTCCAACTATTTGATCGTAAAAGCTGTTGAAGGGGGAAGAATGGGTGATGTTTACGGCACGGGATTTACTGAGATTGATGGAAAAACTCTTTATCAAAACGGTTACCATGTCCGCGACAACAACCTTAAAAAGTTAGGCAATTACAACCCTGACTGGCTATTAGGCATCAATAATGGATTTACATTTAAAAGGTTCAGGTTCGATGCTCTTTTTGATATGAGGAAAGGAGGAGTGGTAATGTCCAGAACATTATTGATCGGGGGAACATCCGGAATGATGGAAGAGACAATACCCGGTCGTGATGAGTCTACAGGGGGAATACCTTACTATTATGATTCCGGACTCGGAAGGAATGTAACTTTGCCCAGCCATTCTTCATCCAGTCCAAACGGTGAAACCGTTTTTCATGATGGCATAATCGGTGAAGGAGTCATGAAAGATGGTGATTCTTATACTACCAATGATGTTCCCATACCTGCCCGTTCCTTTTACTGGTCTTATTATAACAGGAGCAATGAAGAGAGTGGAATCTATGATGCAACTTACATCAAGCTCCGGGAGATGAGATTAAGTTATACTCTTCCTCAATCACTTATCGCGAAAGCCGGGTTACAGGATATTACCATTTCTCTTATCGGGAGAAACCTTTTTTTATGGACTGACAATCCGCACTTCGATCCTGATGTACTCTCGTTTAATTCAGCAACCATGGTCCCCGGCGTTGAGGATATGGCAACACCATCATCTCGTAGCTATGGGGTCAACCTCAGTTTTAAATTCTAATCTTGTAATACTTAAATCATGAAAACAATAACTAAAACACTGGCATGTATACTTGCAATCAATTTACTTTTGGTGTCGTGCACCAAGACCTTTGATGAGATCAATACAAACCCCAATTCCCCTGAAGAAGCGTTTCCTAATTTGCTCTTAACCGGAATTCTGGAAAGCACTTTAAACGAGACAGCCCTTAGAGCTTTTGAGCAAGGGAATGTAATTACTCAGCTAACTGCCAAATTTATTTTCACGGACTTTGACAGGTACGACTGGAACGCCGGTCAAACAGCCGGTTTATGGAATGTTATGTACAAGAATCTCAGGGATAACAATACAATGAAACAATTAGCAAAGAATTTGAATAATGAAAGCTACGAGGGGGTATCCCTGATCCTCCGGACATGGATGTTTACTAATCTTACTGACAACTGGGGAGCTATTCCGTATAGTGAAGCCCTGAATGGCTTAAGCTTCGGGAAATTCAAACCTGTATATGACAGCCAGCAAGAAGTTTATGCAGGATTACTTGCCACACTTGATTCAGCCAATACAATTTTATCCACGGCAAAATCAACAATTGATGGAGATATATTGTATAATGGTTCAGTTGAAAAATGGCAAAAACTCGCCAACTCGCTTAAGTTAAGATTGTTAATGCGTATGTCCGAAGTTGATCCAAATCAGGCAGAACAAGGCATTAATGAGATCATAAGCAATCCTAATACTTATCCCATTTTTAACAGCAACGAGGATAACGCGGTAATGGAATACCTGGCAAGACCGAACAATTGGCCTTTCAGCGACTACCGTGTAGGCTCTTTCAATGAATGGAGATTGAGCTTAAACATGGAAAACATCCTGAAAGGGAATGATGATCCGCGGTTGTATACCTGGTTCAGGCCCATTGACAATGTTGATAGCACCGATATTTATCTTGGTGTGCCAAATGGGCTTAGTGATGGTAGCGCTGAAACTTATAACGGGGGCCGTTCAAACTTATCACGTTTATCCACCCTGTTTTATGAGCAGGAAGATGCTATTGATGCCATTCTGATGACTTATTCCGAGATACAGTTCATTTTGGCTGAAGCTGCTCATAGAGGTTGGATCGGCGGTTCAGTTGATGATTATTATAATGAAGGAATGCGTGCAACTTTTAATTATTGGAATGTTGATTGGGGAACTGTAAGTTGGGCTAACGAAAATGAGTATATGGCACAGGCTAATGTTGCTCTCGTACATGATAATACCGATCTGGAGAAGATTATTAAACAAAAGTGGCTGTCCCTTTTCTTCACGGGGTATGAAGCATGGAATGATTACAGAAGGACCGGTTTTCCGTCTTTTATTGTTCCTGGCCCTGAGAACCTGAATAATAACATGGTTCCTGTTAAATTCTTGTATCCTGATTCTGAACAATCACTTAATAACGATAACTGGAACAATGCAACCGGTGGAACAGATAATATTAATAAAAAAGTATGGTGGGCTAAATAAAATAATACGTATACAATGGTTAAAAGAAAAAAAATCACAACAGAAGCATTACAAAATTTGTAACAATAATCTCTATTTTGGCGTTTTTCTCATAGTTTAAGTTTTAGGTTAGTACTTAGCAAGGGGATAATCAAAGTTTGAGATTCCCCTTGCTTTGAGTAACTGATAAACAATTATACTTATAATAAAGGAACCAAATTATTAAGTAATTATTGACTGAAAAATATAACCATAATAATTCAAAAAAAAATTACCATGAAAAAATATATAATACCAATTATAGGTTTAAGCTTTGTACTGATATCATTTTCAGGGGAAAAGCTGGCAGAAGAAAAGAACTCACCAGGTAAAGACAGGAAACGTGTTCTGATCATAGGGTTTCAACAGGATAAAATGACATCAAATTTCTATCTAAAGGATGATATTGCAAGTAAAACAAAGGTCAGTCCTGATAGTTTAGAGTCTCTTTACAGCCAGGCTATTATTGATGGCTTTACAAATATTGTATCAAAAGAGCTTGAATTTATACCCTGTTATGATAATAGGATAGTTCTGGAAATTCATAAGCATGTAAGGTATGATCTTGAAAAAGATATTATTCTTACAGATCTAACCATGCTGGATATGAACACTTATAAAGACTTTTTAAACCGGTACAACGCCGATTACCTTTTATTTATTAATCAGTATAAACTTAGTCGGATGGGAAATCCTTTCAATGTTGTTTTTCATATTATTAATTACAATTTATTCAACGATTCCCACAATCGGCTATATGCAGGTCAAACATCTTTTAATATGGAAAAATTAATACCTTTAGCTGAATTGGATGTAAAATATAAAAAACAAGCGAAAAAAATTATTGTTCAGTGCGAAAAGGCTATTTTGTAGTTAAGTATAAATATTAAGAATCTATAATACCATGATTAAACGATCTGCCCTTATTATAATTTCTGTTTTGGCCTTGATTTTCAGTTCTTGTAAAACACGGGAAGAAAATGCCAACCTGCTCAACCATCAGTGGCTGGCTGAGGCACCCGCTTATACCCTCTATACTCAAATAAATAAGGCAGGTGAGACCATTATTCCGAACGGACGAATCATTACACCATCCGATAGAACCTTCCAGGTCGCACCTCATCCTTATGGTCTTAGCCTAAGCCACGATGGGAATACAATTGTCACTGCCAATTCAGGCACAAGTCCACTATCGATTACAATTATTCGTGATATTAATGACGAACAGCCTGAAATTCAACAAATTCCTGAAGGAGCAAAAACCGATAAAGGTATTCTGGCATCTGTTTTTATGGGTCTTGCTATATCGCCCGATAATAAAATAGTATACGTTGGTGGTGGACAGGAAAATAAAATATTCCTTTTTGATATTACAACAGGGGAAAAAGCAGGATATATTGACTGCAGTACCGATGACGAAGAAAATGATTATTCGCATGGTTATATAGGAGACCTTGTTTTGAGCAGGGATGGCAAAACTCTGTATGCTGTTGACCAGACAAACTTCAGGATGATTATTGCTGATACAGAAACAGCAAAAGTTACCGGCAATGTTAAGGTAGGTCGTTATCCATTTGGCATCACCCTTTCTCCGGACGAAAAAAAAATTTATGTAGCAAATGTTGGGATGTTCGAATACAAAAAAATTACCGGTGCTGACTTTGATAATTTGGAAGAAACAGCTCTGGAATTTCCTCCGTTCGCATACTTATCAGAAGAAGCTACCCATGGGATTCACACCGATACTTTGGAAATTCCAGGCATCGGGGAGCCGAATGTGCCGGAAGCCTTTTCGGTCTGGATCATAAGCCTTGAAAGCGAAAAGCCACCAAAAGTAATCGCGAAAATTAAAACCGGGCATTTGGTTGGCGCCTTGATTGAAGGTATTCCAGCGGTCGGTGGTTCAAGTCCAAATTCCCTGGTTGCAACGTCAGATTATGTATTTGTAAGCAACGGAAATAACGATAATATTTCAGTAATTGATATAAAAAATGATAGTTTATTACAACATATTCAACTTACCCTGGATCGCAGAATTGACCACTTACGTGGAATTATTCCATTCGGGCTGGCTTTGTCACCGGATAATAAACGACTATATGTTGCTGAATCAGGGATTAATGCGATTGGTGTAATTGATGTAGAATCTAAGGAAGTAATAGGTCATATTCCTGCAGGGTGGTTCCCATCCAAACTAAAAGTTAGCAGGGATGGGAAAAAACTTATTGTGGCAAATGCAAAAGGTTATGGGAGTGGACCAAATGGAGGACCGGAATTTACAGTTGGCCCCGAAGGCAGTTATATTGGAAGTCTTATGAAAGGTACAGTTTCAGTTATTAATATTCCTTCCGATCAAGAGTTAATACAAACTACCCAACAGGTTATCTCCAATAATTTTACCTTCAATCCGGTTTCTTCTGAGAAATTTTTGTGGAGAAAAGAAAATCCTGTTCCTATCTATCCGGGGAATAAACCCTCTCCCATAAAACATATTGTATTTATATCCAAAGAGAACAGGACTTTTGATGAAATTTTTGGACAGATAGAAAATGGAAAGGGAGAACCATCGCTTGCACGTTATGGAAAGAATGTAACATTTAGTAACCAGGCGAAAACCAAAACGGTAACAGAGGCTGACGTTATGCCCAATCACCTGACTCTGGCTAAAAAATATGCGATCGCGGATAACTTTTATGTTGATTCTGATGTTTCGGCTGATGGACATCGCTGGCTCGTTAATACTTATCCCAACGAATGGGTTGAAACCAATACGGCTGCCAGTTATGGCGGTAACAGGAATTTCAATAGAGATTCAAAGGCTCCCGGTGCACTTGGCATGACCGGCGCTGCAGGAGCGATTTATCCTGAAGATTATAATGAGGCAGGTTCCATGTGGGAACATCTTGAGCGCCATGAGATTGATTTTTACAACTTTGGATTTGGTACAATGTTCGAACCGGCAGTGTATCTTCCATCTTTTAAATACACCGGAATAAAGCATATTTATAATTTCCCTCTTCCTGAACCCATGTTTTACAAGACCTCACGATTATATGCAACCTATAATATGGCTATACCTGACCAGTTCCGCATCGATATGTTCATTAAAGAATTTACAGAAAAATGGATTGAAGGAGAAGATAAATTACCACCTGTTATTACTGTTATCATTCCAAATGATCATGGAGCCGGAGAAAGGCCTGAAGCCGGATATCCTTTCAAAGAAAGTTATATGTCTGATAATGATCTTGCAGTGGGCCGGATTGTTGAATTTTTATCCGGAACATCCTATTGGAAGGAGATGGCTATTTTTATTACTGAAGATGATGCGCAGGGCGGAGTGGATCACATTGATGCTCATCGCAGTATTTTAATGGTAATTTCCCCCTTTGCTAAAAAGAATTATGTGGGTCATGTTCACTATAGCTTTGGCAGCATTTTTAAAACGTTTTGGAATATTCTGGGAATTCCGTACTTGAACCAGTATGATGCAGGTGCAACCGATTTGGCTGATATGTTCGCAGACACTACGGATTATACGCCTTATAATGCTATTCCTGTTGATGAACTGATCTTTGATCCCCAAAAAGCACTGGATCCGTTTGATGAAAAGTTTAACTGGAAAGCTATCGAAGAATCACCTGTTCTTGATGATGTGAAGGTAATGCTAAAAGACAGCAAAGAATTTGATGAGAAACAAGACGAGAAGAAATAATGATCCTGGTCAAAAAATTCTTTTTTTGTTTATCTTTCTCTGCTTTTGTTTATCTGCCTGTATTTGCTCAGGCAGGTTTTTTATCTGCAAATGATTCACTGAACAATGATACCGTAATCAGTAAAGTATTCCTGCTAAATGAGATCGCTGTGATCGGACAACGGTTTGAAACAAATACTTTTGACTTTCCCCCTCATCACCTCATCACCTCATCACCTCATTACCTCATCACCTCATCACCACATCACCTCATTTCTCCATTTCTTCTCTTCCCATTTTATCATTTACTCATTCACTCATTTATTCATCACCACATCACCTCATTACCTCATCACCTCATCACCACTCCTAAATTTTAGTCATTTTAGTCACTTTACATTTTAGTCATTCTACTTCATTCATATAGTTTCAGAAATTCATAACTATTCCCCGACCAGTCAAGAAAGCGAATAAAATTTTTATAATCAATTACTAACGATGCAGTATTGATATTAGGATGGAACGAGATAGTTTGAGCTTTTTGAAGATTGCTATCGATAAACAGATGTACATGATTTTTATGGTCATTGACCAGTCCGAAAGGAGAAACCGATCCCTGTTCAACGCCAAGATATTTTTTTAATCGTCGTGCTGAAGCAAACGATAATTTGCCCTGCATTAATCTTTTTTCCAGGTCGTGAATGTCAAGTTGCTGCTCAGAGTTAAGAATAACCAGGTAATGCCTGTTGCCCTTATGGTTTCTGAAAAATATGTTTTTACAATGCGTTGCATCTATGTTTTTCCAGTATTTTCTTGCATCACTGATGGTGGGAACAGGAGGATGTTCGTGATAATCAAATTCGATATTCAGTTCATCAAGTATTTCGTACAGTTTCTCCTGGCCATTCATA
>JAUXED010000140.1 GCA_030618105.1 Bacteroidota bacterium
GAAACAAAAAAGATGACTAAAATGGTTGAAATTCAAAATTCAAAAAATTAATAAACATAAAAAATTTGTATCTCAATTAAATTTTATACTTTTGCAATCCAATTCTTGCACACAAACACGTAAAACAGAGAAGAATGTACGCAATTGTAGATGTTGCCGGTCAGCAATTCAAGGTAACAAAAGACCAGAAGATATTTGTCCACCGTCTTGATGGAGAAGAAGGAGCTGAGGTTGAATTTGATAAGGTTCTGCTTATTGATAATGATGATAAAGTAGAGGTTGGTGAGCCGGTAGTAAAAGGAGCCCTGATAAGAGGTAAAATTCTTGAACATCTGAGAGGAGATACAGTAAAAGTATTCAAGAAAAAAAGGAGAAAAGGTTACAAGGTACTTAAAGGACATCGCGAATACCTTTCACATATCCTTATTGAAGAAATAATCGAAAAAGGGGCAACAAAAAGTGTTGCGAAAAAAGAAACAACCAAACCTGCACCAACACAAAAAGCAGCACCAAAAGCAGAAAAAGCAGCACCAAAAACTGTAAGTACCAAAAAACCCGTTACCAAAAGCAGTGAAGCTAAAGCAAAAACTGCTTCAACCAGGACTGTAAAATCAACTCCGGCAACAAAAAAACCGGCTGCTGAAAAGGCAAAACCTAAAACAGGGGTTAAAGCTTCTACAAAAAAAACTGCTGCTACAAAGAGCGGAAGTAAGGCGACAACAGCAGCTAAAAAGACACAAAGCGAAACAACCGCTAAGAAAAAAGTGACAAAAAAGACAACTTCTCCAAAAAAAACTAAAGAATAATTATCAGATAACTTTTAAAGCTTAAAGATATGGCACACAAGAAAGGAATGGGAAGTTCCCGTAATGGTAGAGAATCAGAAAGTAAACGTCTGGGAGTGAAACTATACGGAGGTCAGCTCGCTAAAGCAGGTAACATAATAGTAAGACAAAGAGGAACCAAACACAATCCGGGTGAACATGTTGGAATTGGGAAAGACCATACCCTCTTCGCTCTTATTAACGGGCATGTTCAATTCAGAAAAAGAAAAAATAATAAATCTTTTGTTTCTATAATACCCGAGTCAAAGTAAGAAACTGAAATATTTTTGTTATAACCTCCTGATCAATTTACTGCTTTTGCTTTAAATGATCAGGAGTTTTTTATTTTTACACTAAAAAATATAAACTTGTCATATGCTCAATATTAAACGTATCCAAAAAGACCCCGCTGAAATAATAAAATTGCTAAAAACTAAAAATTTTGATGCAGGTGAGATCATCAAACAGATAATCAATTGTGATAAGAAACGAAGAGAAATACTGCAGGATACTGAAAAAAAGAAATCTGAATTAAACAAACTCTCAAAAGAAATCGGGAATCTGTTCAGGGAAAAAAGAATTGATGAAGCAAACCTGGCAAAAGAAAAAACAGGAAAATTAAAGGAGGATATAAAGAAACTTGATAAAAAGGTTGTTGAAACAGAAAAGAAACTTAACAACCTGCTTATCCAGGTCCCCAATATTCCTCATGAATCAGTACCATTTGGTAACAGTGAGGAAGATAACGAAAAAATAAGGTCAGGAGGAGAGTTCCCGGAACTACCTGGTAATGTACTACCCCACTGGGAACTTACAGTCAAATATGATATTATTGATTTTGAACTTGGCAACAAGATCACGGGTGCCGGGTTTCCTGTATATAAAGGAAAGGGTGCTAAATTCCAAAGGGCTTTAATAAATTTCTTCCTTGATGAAGGGCTGAAAGCAGGTTATCTTGAAATTCAACCACCAATTGTTGTTAATGAAGATTCGGGTTACGGTACCGGTCAGTTGCCTGATAAAGACGGTCAAATGTATTATATACAAACAGACAACCTGTATCTGATACCTACTGCCGAAGTGCCGGTAACAAATATATACAGGGATGTGATACTTGATGTTGATGAATTACCTGTAAAAAACATAGCTTACACACCTTGTTTCAGAAGAGAGGCAGGTTCATATGGCAAAGACGTAAGAGGACTTAACCGCCTGCATCAATTTGACAAGGTTGAAATAGTGCAAATACAGCACCCCGGGAAATCATATGAAACGCTTGAAGAAATGACCGTTCATATTGAAGGACTGATACAAAAACTGGAACTGCCATATCGTATAATGAGACTTTGTGGAGGAGATATTTCATTCACATCAGCACTTACGTACGATTTTGAGGTATTTGCAGCAGCCCAGAAAAAATGGCTCGAAGTCAGCTCAGTCTCCAATTTCGAATCTTTCCAGGCAAACCGTCTTAAACTGAGGTTTAAAGAAAAGGGGAGCAAAAAAACATATATTGCCCATACACTTAACGGAAGCGCCCTGGCATTACCCAGGATTTTTGCAGCATTAATCGAAAATAACCAGACCCCGGAAGGTATTGTGATCCCCAAAATACTGAGACCCTATACAGGATTTGATATTATTGGATGAAGAAAGAGGGAAGGGGAAAAATTTTGATCTATAGTGATGGTTTGTCCCAAAAGATGCAGTTTTAACCGGATTTTAAAGGTTGAAAAAGGATTTTGCGAACGTAGTGAAGCAATCTCCCCTGGCTTTTCGTAAAGTTCATGAAAGTTCTTTTTTGGGGATTCCGGTTTTTCTTGGGAGATTGCTTCGTCGCTATGCTCCTCGCAAAGTCCTGTTTCACTATATATAAGCGTGTGAACGATAGCGAGTAAAATAACGTCTTATACATTCATGAAAACCCAGAATAAAGCATTTATTTATGCAGGATTGGCCATATTTTTCTGGTCGACCGTTGCCACAGCTTTTAAACTGGCTCTGAGGTATCTCAATTTCCTTGAACTACTGATGTATGCTTCCATCACTTCTCTGATTCTTCTTTTCTTTATCCTTCTCTTTCAGGGAAAGCTTCATTTAATTAAAACCCAGTCATCAAGCGATCTTTTCAGGTCATCCATTATGGGTCTTCTAAATCCTTTCCTCTATTATATAATACTCTTCAAAGCCTATTCACTACTACCGGCACAGGTAGC
The DNA here is from genome assembly GCA_030618105.1 of Bacteroidota bacterium. Classification (GTDB taxonomy): domain Bacteria; phylum Bacteroidota; class Bacteroidia; order Bacteroidales; family VadinHA17; genus JADFUQ01. The sequence continues at coordinate 3,041 of JAUXED010000140.1, forward strand.
CCAGCCACTTAATATGGTATGGCCAATAGTACTTGTATTTATGTCCATTCCATTATTAAAGCAGAAAGTTTCAAACCGCAGTTTTATTGCTCTTTTCATCAGTTTTATAGGGGTTTATTTTATCTCTACGCAGGGTGATCTGCTAAAACCCGGGAATTCCGATCCTCTTGGAGTTGGACTGGCACTTGGGAGTTCAGTGATATGGTCACTGTTTTTTATTTATAATGTTCGTGATAAACGTAATGAAGAGGTTAAACTATTCCTTAGTTTTTTATTTGCCACAATATTTATTGTACTTACCAATATTATTACCGGCAATATACAGGAGCCTCCCATAAAAGGACTAGCAGCTGCAATTTACACAGGGTGTTTTGAAATGGGTATTGCTTTCGTTTTCTGGCTTAAAGCTCTCAGAATAAGTAAATCGGCAAGCCGGATAAGTATATATGTTTACCTGGCTCCATTTTTATCTCTCGTTTTTATCCATATTTTTGTAGGAGAATATATTTATTTAACAACCATTGCCGGACTTGTTCTAATCATTACAGGAATTCTGGTCCAAAAATTGCGGTTGAAAAAAAAGTAAGAATAGCAGTTAATTTGTGAGATAATGAAAAATAAAATTATTACCAGATATATCACCGGGATATTGATACTCTCAGGTATCTTTTTTTTGTTTGTTACAGGATGTGAGAAAGATGATCCGCCACCATCTGAAGAGATCATGGCAAGGGATCATTTTTATGAACTAATGAACGAGTGGTACCTATGGTATGATAAAATGCCCGATGTGGATAAAAGCCAGTATGACACACCTGAAGAATTACTCGAGGCTATGAGGTACCTTCCAAAAGATGTTTACAGCTATATAATGTCAAAGCAGGAATTTGATTTAAGGATGATTGAAGGTAAATATATCGGACATGGTTTTAGCTGGGGGTTTGATGATAATGGAATTGTCCGGATTATTTTTGTCTTCAAAGACTCTCCTCTTTATGATGAAGGAGTAAGAAGGGGCTGGATCATAAACAAAGTGAACGGAACAGCGATCACAATAGAAAATCGTTCCACAATATTCGGGGACAAAACAGTTGGTTATGAGAACACGATAGAATTTATTACAGCCGCCGATTCCACTGTTTCAATAACCACTGCTAAAAAGGAAATACAGAAAAATTCCGTATTATATTATGATACACTCCATGTAAATGGCACTGTAACTGCACATATGGTGTTTCAGGAGTTCATGCAGCCCTCAATCGAGGAATTTACAGAGGTCTTTTCCTTCTTTAATTCAACAGAAGCTACAGAAATGATACTTGATCTGCGGTATAATCCCGGTGGATTTATGAATGTATCAACATTGCTGGCAAGTCTTATTACCGGCGAAAACACTAATGATAAGATATTTACAAAAAACATCTATAATGACAAGAAGAGTGATGAGAATAGTTCTGCACTTTTCGAAGAACAAACCAATTCACTTAATCTAAACAAGGTAATAATTCTAACTACCGGAGCAACAGCTTCTGCAAGTGAGGCCTTGATAAACGGACTTAAACCACATATTGATGTAGTTACAATTGGTGATGTAACCTATGGTAAACCTGTTGGAATGAGAGTATTTGTTTATGAAAATTATGTATTCCTGCCAATAAC
>JAUXED010000040.1 GCA_030618105.1 Bacteroidota bacterium
GAATATAACAGTACAAAATTTTTGCTGTTAAAAAACAATTCTATTACCTTCGCCTGCCCGATGTTTGAAGAAGTAGTGAGTAGACTTCTTACTTCTTACTTCATACTTCTTACTTCTTACTTCTTATATGCCCAGGTGGCGGAATTGGTAGACGCGCTGGTCTCAAACACCAGTGGTAGCAATACCGTGCCGGTTCGAGCCCGGCTCTGGGTACAGACATTTTTTAATATCCCTGATAGCATAGCGCTTTCAGGGATATTTTTTTTAACCCCTGAATATCATTTATCATCAAACTGACATAGACGAAAGAAGAGTAAGATATTTAACCATTTCAACCACTTTCGGGGTATAAACCATTTCATGAACGAAGTGAGTGAAATGTCTCATGAGCAGGTTCAAGCGGTGGAATGTGGGAGCGAGTAAACCACCGAAAGGGTTAGTAATTTTTAAACCCCGTCAGCGGTTATTAACCCTGACGGTGGTTTGATTGAAAAATCAAGACCAATTTTTCAATCTTTTTTCACATTCATTTTTTGGTAACCTCGAGTTTGTTTCCATTAGTTGCGTGAGCTTTAAATATGCCTTTTTTTCAGAAATTTGTTCCTCTTTTATTAATTCATCCAATACCCATAGAATTCCATGCACTTCTATTTGATTACTTTCAGCATATATTTTTAAAGCATTGTCTCCCGTAAGAATAAAAGCTTTATTCTTTTTTGCATGATAAAAAATCGAACAATCCTCAATGGTTAATCCCGGGAAATCATCTCTGATTTTAGTAAGTTTTGAAATTTCATCCTTTGGTGTTTCTAATAATTCAAGCTTCCCTGCAATAATAAAATTATCAATCATTTCTTTTTGGGATGGTTCTTTAATTTCACTCAATACAAAATCAGTGATATATACATCAAAGTTTAGATTAAAAAAGATATACAGCAGATTGATATCAAATAAATCAAAAATAATATTTGCATCCTGAACTGCCGTTTTCATGATGCTTTCTCAAATTTTCCCCGGAATTCACTAATGGTTATGTTTTCCAGTTCTGCTGCTTTACTTATGGATATTATTTGTTCACTGGCTGCTTTAAAAACAAGTTGATGATACCTGCTGCTTTTTTCCTTAACGGTATATTCTCCCCAGGTTTCCTCATTCTGGAGCCGGTTTTTTCTCACATATATAAAGAAATTAATTAATCTGCTTTCGGAAATTACATTTAAAACCTTTGCTCTCATCATAAGTGCCTGTACAGATATACCAAAATATTCCTTAACAGCTATAAGTTCCGGCAGTGATATAGAAGTACGGTGTTCGCTAAATTCTCTAAAAAATATAGATTTTGGTATTAAAAAAGCCCCTGCAAAACTATGGCATAATTTTTCGCGTCCATGATGTTCTTTATTTTCATCGAATTTGAGTATAAGATGCCCTAATTCATGTAACGCGGTGAATCTTTTACGTATAGGATCCAATTTCTTATTAAGTACAATTACAGGAATATCTTTAACAATAGAGGAAAACCCGTCAAATTTATCGGAAGCATTAAGTTCAAATACTTTTACTCCCCTGTCTTCAAGCATTTCCAAAACATTTGGAACCGGATTAAGTCCCAGATCCCAGGCTTTTCTTAAATCAACAGTAATATTTTCGATATGCTCATGTGATGAAATTATGTTATCCTTTACCGGAATTTTAAATGGCTCATCAATCCCCAGAAGATTTTCCAATTCCAAATATCTTTCTAAAAAATCAATGGTTTTTTCTTTAATTGAATTTTCTTCTTTGATACTTAACTTTGATTTTTTACGAAATTCTATCTCGCTTAACTTTACAACCGGTTTTCTGAAAAAATAGTCCGGTTTCACATTTAAAACATCAGCAAGCTTTAACAACACCTGACTATCAGGCAACATTTCACCCTTTTCATATTTGCTGATAGCTTGTTTGCTGATAATGTTATTAAGCTTATCGGCTAAATTTTGCTGAGAAAATCCTGCCATTTTACGTGCAGATTTAACGCGGTGAGCAAAAATTTCTTTCATGGCTGCGTGATTTTTGGTTGACAAACATACAATAAATATACAAAATGTCAACCACAAATCAAAATTCTTCCAGGTTTTTTTGAATTTTCTTCTGTAAATCTAAACTTTTCGAAAATCGATCTTTAAGCTTCGCTTTTTAATTCGTATAAAATAAGAAGAAGATATTCAGCTATTCAAACCACTTTCGGGGTATAAACCATTTCATGAACGAAGTGAGTGAAATGTCTCATGAGCAGGTTCAAGCGGTGGAATGTGGGAGCGAGTAAACCACCGAAAGGGTTAACAATTCTAAAACCCCGTCAATTACTTTGGTCACTTTTTCTTTTGCCATGTTGTTATTTATTTAAAGTTATTTAAAATTCTTTCCCTATCCTCATTCTCCCTATTGTTCTTATGATAAAGTTCCACAAACACGATTCTCTGTTCTTCTTCAAAATGAGCATATATGAGCCTTAATCCTGTATTAACACCCCGCCCTTTCAAACTCTTACAGGCAATCTTTTTCACCTTTATTACACAGGTTTCAATACTCAGACCATCAATTCTAAAGCTGAAAGGTGGCCGTTCTTTCGGTTCCACTCTCAGTACTTTTCTCACTATTTTAAGATCATCGTTCAAACTCCGATATTTCTTGAGCAGTTTTTTTAGGTCTTTCCTAAATTCGTTCAATTCTTCAAAAGTCATGGCTGCTCAGGTTCATCATCATAGGTTCTTGCCGAAAAAGGAGATTCCCGGTAAAAAGCCAATTCGTAATCAATAATATCTCCATCTTCCGTTGCCTTCCAAGGCAGATCCTTATGTGAATACTCGCTGATTGCTGCTGCTGACCAATCGGAGAATCGATCAATTACCCGGTCAATCACTTCCTTTTCGGCTGCACTCATTCCGGTTAGATCAGGCTTATCCATTGGAATATACCTCGTTTGAGGGTATCCGTGATATTCTGTTTTGATTCGTTGTAATTGTCCTTTTTCTATCATTTGATTAACGAGATTGTCTAACTTCTGAGGGACTGGACCATAAGAAAGTTTACGATATTGGTCCCCGGTAAGATGCTTTTCATAAATTTCATAGAAATTGAAATCTGAAAAATAAAGTAGTTTGTACAGAACGGTTTCACCTACGTTGGATTTACCGCCACATCGTTCAAGAATGTATAGTAATATATTTTTGAACTTATCCATTTTGAGCTTAGGAACAGAAATCCTCATATCCTGTTTGATTGGAACGGCCTCTACCAATGTCTCAACTTCTTTAGCAACCTTGTATTCCTTTGCTAAAAACCTATCTAGTGAAAAACCAAGCGCTTCCGACAGCTTCATTAATTCTATAACGGATATGTTTCGGTTTCCTAATTCAATCTGGGTAACCGAAGACCTCGGGATCTTCAGGAACTTAGCTAAATCTTCCTGAGAAAATCCTTTTTGCTTTCTGAGTTCCATTATCCTTTTTCCAATTTGTTTTGGTGACAATCTTGTAGTCATAATTTCGCTTTGTTTTTTATAAAGATATACGATGTTTTCTTATCAAACAAATATTTGTTCATTTTAACGACAATAAAAATGCTATTGTTTCAAATTTGCTAACGTAGTTTCGCAACACAAGGGAGCATGCTCCCTTGTAGCATGCTCCCTTGTATTATTCGTATTCTTCCACATGTTACCTGTTCATTTTCCGGAGTTGGTGTGTTCCCATCATTTTTTAGTTTTCTTTTGTTTGTTTTTATGTACTTTTGCCTGCGATTCTTTGAGTCCGGGAAAAGATTTTATGTAACTTAACAACCATGAGTAATAACAACTCATTACATCCCTATAACGAAAAGCAGGAACAGTTTGATCGCCGGTATCTTGAAATGGCAGATATCTGGTCAAAAAATTCTTATTGCAAACGAAGGAAAGTAGGAGCCTTGATAGTTAAAGATAAGATGATAATATCCGATGGTTATAATGGCACTCCTTCGGGATTCGAAAATATTTGTGAAGATGATTCAGATAAAACAAAACCTTATGTTCTGCATGCTGAGGCAAATGCTATCACAAAAGTGGCAAAATCAAACAACTCCAGCGAAAATGCCACTCTTTATGTTACTACCAGTCCCTGTATGGAATGTGCCAAACTGATAATCCAGTCAGGCATAAAAAGGGTCGTTTACTGTAACCAATACCGTAAAAATGACGGGATTGAATTACTAAGGAAAGCAAATATTGAAATTAAATTTTTTGAAAACAGATTACCGAATAAATAACACCCATTACGGGTAAATTTTGACATAATATGAACCATAAGAACACAAAACGGAATATTTACCTTCCTCTGCTATTGTCTGTTTTTCTTGTTGGCGGAATTCTTATTGGTTTGCAATTCAATAATAATCAAACCAGCAGATCTATTTCTATACATCCAAAAACAGATAAATTACATTCCATAATTAACTATATCGAATCTGAATATGTAGACACTGTTTCAAAAAATGAGTTGGTAGAAGCTGCTATTCCCGCTATGTTAAAAGAACTGGACCCGCATTCTGTTTACATACCTGCAAGAGATTACAGCAGGATAAATGAACCGCTTGAAGGAAATTTTGATGGGATCGGTATCGAATTCAATATGCCTGAAGATACTGTTGTTGTGATGAATACAATTCCGGGAGGACCTTCGGATAAAGTAGGTATTCTTCCGGGTGACAGGATAACCAGGGTTAATGATACAATAATTGCCGGAGTAAACATGCCTACCGAACAGGTGATAAAGAGGCTGAAAGGACCAAGGGGTTCGGAAGTAAATGTTATGGTAAAAAGAAATGGATTAAGTGAACTGCTTGAATTTGAAATAATAAGGGATGAAATTCCTCTTTATAGCGTTGATGTTGCTATGATGATCAATGATATTACCGGTTATATCAAAATAAATAAATTTTCACGAACCACTTTTGATGAATTTCTTAAGGGAATTAATGAATTAAAAGAAAAAGGACTAAAGAAATTAATTGTTGATCTGAGAGCTAATGGTGGTGGTTATATGGATGCGGCAACAAATATTGCCGGCCAATTTCTTGAAAAGGGAAACCTGATTGTTTACACCCGGGGAAGAGCCCGTCCAAGAAATGAGATACTTTCCACTAATGAGGGTGTTTTTCTTACCGGCGATCTTGTCATTCTTATTGATGAATGGTCAGCTTCAGCCAGTGAAATATTAGCAGGTGCTATACAGGATAACGACCGCGGAACAATAATAGGAAGACGTTCATTTGGTAAAGGACTTGTCCAGGAACCTATGCTATTTTCAGATGGATCTGCTATGCGCCTTACTATTGCCAGATATTATACACCAACAGGACGCAGTATACAAAAGCCATATATTAATGGCACCGATGAATATTACTACGATCTGAATGAACGATTCGAAAATGGTGAATTTGCAGAAAAAGACAGCATTCATTTTTCCGACTCACTTAAATATTATACACCAGAAGGCAAACCGGTTTTTGGCGGCGGCGGAATAATGCCTGATCTATTTGTTCCTATTGATACTTCTTACGTAACCGGTTATTTTATGAAAATCCGGGCTAAAGGATTAATTTATCGCTTCTCATTCGATTATTCTGATAAAAACAGGCAAAAATTAGAGAAATTTGAAAATTGTAATGATCTTATTCGCTATCTGGATCAAACCGGTATCTATGAAAAATTTATCAAATACGCGGGTGAAAATGATGTAAAAGAAAACTCCGGTGATCTGGAAATTTCCGGAGATATTATCAAAACCCAATTGTTCGCATATATTACCCGCAATTTTTTTGATAATGAAGGGTTTTATTATGTTTATACCGATTCTGACCGGACCCTGCAGAAAGCAATTGAATTCCTTGCAGAATAGAGTGCCTTGGGAATACCATTTCTACACGGTGAACAAATTTTTATTTTTCTTATCCTCTTATCAAAAAAAGGGGAAATTCTTTCTTGTTCATATATAACTGATAACAAGAATAATGCAACATGTTCCGGATTTCATTTTGAATTAGTAAATCTTATATATTTCTTCATTTGTGGATTTTTTTTTGTTTTCTTATTCAATATGATTTATATTTAATGCTTGCCAAAATTGTTGTCCGTAACCAAATATTTATATCATGAAAGTAACAAGTAATTTCCAAAAAGCCGGTTTCAGAATAGCTCTGATTACTATTTTACTCACCTGTTTATCCCTTCAAAACTTCGCACAGTTTCTAAACGGAGTTTATACTATTGATCAATCCGGTTCAGGTAACTATATCTCATTTAGTGCAGCAACTGATGCACTTAAGACCCAGGGAATCAACGGTCCGGTAATATTTAATGTTGCAGATGGAACCTATGAAGAAACTTTCAGGCTAAATGAAATTACCGGTTCAAGTGGTACAAACACAATAACTTTTCAATCACAGTCGCAGGATTCCACTAAGGTTATTATAAACTATACTACTTCCTCTGACAACCGTTATGTTTTTCAATTAGACAGCACAGATTATATTACCTTCAAACAACTCACATTTCAATCTTTAGGATCCGATTACCCAAGGGTATTAAATATAAATGGTACCGCAACAAATATTACAATTGAAAATTGCAGGTTTCTTGGATACAATACCACTTCCTCGTACGACAATTATGCACTCATTTATTCTTATGATGATCAAACAGATAATTTACTGATCCAAAATAATACGTTTTCTAATGGAAGTTTTGGCGTCAGGATCGATGGGTATAACTCAAGTACATTATCAACCGGAACACAAATTTTGAACAATAAATTTATTGATCAAAGCCAATATGGAATATACCTCCAATATCAAGACGCACCTGTTGTAAACAATAACATAATGAACATGGATCGTGATCCTGCACATGCAATCTATTTTTATGTTTGTGATAACGCTTTTGAAGTACGAAAAAATAAAATAAATATGGTCCAGGGTGACTGGGGAATATATTTAGACAATTGTGATGGGAATGATACACAAAGGGGGCTAATTGCAAATAACTTCGTTACAATTCAGGCAAACGGCTATTCAAATGGAATATATATCTATTATTCCACTTATCAGAATATTTATCATAATAGTGTGTATTTAACAAGTGGGGCTACAGGCAGTTACGGAGCTTTTTGTCAAACCGGAGGGTCTAATATTACAGTAAAAAATAATATCTTTGCAAATTTTGGCGGCAATTATGCATTTAATGTCAAGACTCCGGCAGCAGTAACTTCTAACAATAATAATTACTTTGCCACAGGTAATTTTCTTGCATGTTGGGATGATAGTAATAAGGAGACCCTTGCAGATTTACAGGCTGTCAGTGGTGATGCTAACTCGGTATCTGTAAATCCTGCTTTCTTTTCTGCAACCGATCTGCATACCACAACTTTCAGACTTGAGGGTTTAGGTGCAACTGATGTTGGTATTACAACAGATATCGATGGAGATACCCGTGCAGGCACATTCGATATTGGTGCCGATGAATTTACAGGCGATGGAACAGCCCTGGCAGGTACCTATACCATTGGTGGGACAACCGGACCAACTAACTTTGCCACCTTTACTGAAGCGGTTGATTCATTAAATGAAGTGGGTATTTCATCTTCAGTAATATTTGATGTCGCGGACGGGTCTTATAATGAGCAAATTTCAATATTGCCAATCGCGGGTACTGATGCAGGCAATACTGTTACCTTCCAATCAGAATCAGGCGATTCTTCAAAAGTTAAAATATCATTTGACTCAGGTTCCGGTAACAATTATGTTGTAAAATTAAATGGCGCTGATTATGTTACATTCAAAAAGATGACTATTTCTGCAACAAATAATACATATTCAAAAGTAGTTGTGTTCAGTGGGAATTCAAACAACGATAGTCTTCTGAACTGCATAATAAATTCTGATATAACAGGTAATACCGGAACCGGAGCAGTTTATTCCCGTTACGCTAACATAAAAAACATTGTTATAGCAAATAATAATATCTTAGGGGCACAATATGGAATATATCTTAATTCAGACAATGGCAATATTTATGCTGAGGGCACAAAAATTCTTAATAATAAAATTTCAGACCAGGACAATTCTTATGCGAATGGTATTTATTTAAGATATCATGATTCACCTGAAGTTAGCAATAATATTATTAATGATGATGATAGTTATTATTACTATTCAATTTATTTACAGGATTGTAGCAATAGTTTAAAAATACTGAAAAACAAACTTACTTCTAATAGTGGCTATGGGGGAATAATATTATATAATTGTGCCGGTACTAATTTTAAGAAAGGATTAGTAGCAAATAATTTTGTTGATATTGGTGGAACATCCTATGCATACGGTATATATACCTATAGCTCAGATTATCAGAATATTTATTATAATTCTGTTCGCATAACAAGTTCTAATCTATCCAATGGAAGAGCTTTTTTTAATGACGCCGGCTCAGGTAATATTATATTAAAGAATAATATTTTTTCAAATTTTGGCGGAGGATATGCTTTTTATTCTACCGGAACTACGGACATCGATGCTTCATCTGACTATAATGATTATTATACGACAGGAAACAATTTAGCTTACTGGGATGGGGCAAACAGGAACGAATTGTCTGATTTTCAAACAGCAGCAACTCCCCGCGAAGCAAATTCAATATCAGCAAATCCGACTTTTGTTTCCAGTACAGACCTGCATTCCACAAGTTCCTTCCTGAATAATGTGGGAACTAATATAGCCGAAGTTACAGATGATATTGATGGACAAGCAAGAGATGCCGTTAACCCGGATATAGGAGCCGATGAATTTACTACTACAACCGCACCTTTAACCGGAGGTACATATACAATAGGCGGCACATCACCCAGTTATGCAACATTTACCGAGGCTGCAAATGCTCTGAATAACCTTGGTATTGACGGACCTGTTGTATTCGATGTTAGGGATGGTACTTATACTGAGCAGATAAGTTTACTTGATATTAACGGGGCAAATGAAACCAATACTATAACTTTCCAATCTGAGTCAGGCGACTCAACTGCAGTGGAATTAACTTATTCAGCCGGTGAAAATTATAAATATGTGGTTGAACTGATCGGTACCGATTATATTACTTTTAAAAACATGACCATCTCTGCCACCGGCACAGAATATTCACTGGTCTTTTACTTTCGAGCCGGTTTGAACAATCTCACAATTTCCAATTGTATTATTAATGGATATGGAACAGGACATGAATCCAATCAATCAGTTTTTTATTCCGGTAATGCTGTTTTTACTGATTTAACAATTGAAAACAATTTAATTTCAGCAGGAAGAAGCGGGATCTGGCTTCAGTGTGATAATAATAATTATGCCACCGGGACAAGGATCCTTAATAATTCGCTTTCCGATCAATATTCTGATGGAATTTTTCTGAAATATCATAATGCACCAAAGGTAGATAGCAACTATGTATACAATTCAACCGGTTACTATTATTGGGGCATTAATTTGCAGTATTGTTCAAATAATTTATCAGTACAAAAAAATATTATTAATTCTACCACTAATGATGGTGGTATTTATCTTTATTATTGTACCGGAACTACTTCAAGTCGCGGACTTGTTGCAAACAATTTTGTTGAAATTGGCGGAACATCATATGCTTATGGAATAGAAACCAGCAGTTCAAATTATCAGCGTATTTACAATAACAGTATCCGCATTACCAGCACAAACACCACGTATGGCAGGGCATATTATAATTACAATGGAACTTATATAGATGTGCAAAATAATATATTTTCCAATTTCGGTGGCGGGTATGCATATTATGCCAATAATACTACATCTATTACCACTTCCGATTACAACGATCTTTTTTCTACAGGTAATAATGTAGGTTATTGGAATGGTGACAGGACTAACTTGACTGCATTCCAGACAGCCAGTACCAAAGATGCCCATTCACTATCAGTTAATCCTGTTTTTGTGTCAGCCACCGATATGCATATTACCAGCTCATATATTGATAGCGCCGGAACAGATCTTTCACCTATAGTTACTGATGATATCGATGGTGAAGCCAGGGATGCAACATACCCGGATATTGGGGCAGATGAATTTGTTGCTACAGAATTCCCATTGGCAGGAGAATATACTATAGGAGGAACAACTCCCGATTACGAAACATTTACTGCAGCAGTTGAAGATCTGAATAACCTTGGTGTTAAAGATCAGGTTACATTTAACGTGAGAACCGGGACCTACACGGAACAAATAGAATTGTTAGAAATAGCCGGGGCTTCCGTCACAGATTCCATTGTATTCCAATCGGAAACAGGTGATTCTTCAAAAGTAACCTTAACCTACGATGCCCAATCATCCGTAGAAGATTATATAGTTAAGTTAACGGGCACAGATTATATTACTTTTAAAAATATGTCTTTAGTCGCTACAGACAACATCTATGGTCAAATAGTGGTTTTGAACGGAAGTGTTAATAATCTGAATATCCTGAATAATATTATTTACACAAGCAATGATGCTTATTCATCAGTAATTTACTCTGCTGATGGAAATGCTACCAATAATATCCTGATAAAGAATAACATTATTGCTGAAGGTGGTACAGGGATAAATTTGGATGGAGATAATGGAAATAAATCTCAAAATGTGCAAATTATTGATAATATAATAACTGATCAAACAAACCATGGAATATATCTTGAAGACCAGAAAGGACCGGTAATTTTTGGAAATGAGATAAGCACCAACGTTTTTTCATATTATGGTATTTATTTGAATGATTGTGATGAGGATATTGTGGTAGAAGCAAACAAGATAACTAATGACAATTATTCAATAGGCATTTATTTATCCTATTGTAACGGGACTCTTATTAAACAGGGTCTTATTGCAAATAACTTTGTCTCCATACAAGGAGCTTCTTCTGCTAAAGGTATTTATATGTATAATTCTGAATATCAGAATATCTATTATAATTCTGTAAATATTGCCAGTACAACTAGTTATGCCTATGACAAATTAGCATTCTATGTTTCAGGGGGAGCAGATATTAATGTTAAGAACAATATTTTTGCCAGTACCAAAGGGGGTTATGCCTATTATATAAATACAACTACGGCAATTAACGCATCAGACAATAATGACCTGTATTCTACTACCGATATCGCCTACTGGGATGGTACAGCACGGACTAACCTGGCAGCATTACAGGCTGCAAGCAGCATGGATGCTAATTCGGTTTCAGCAAATCCTCTGTTCGCATCAGAAACCGACCTGCGTTCAGCACAAGCAATCCTTTATCAGGCAGGAACTCCTGTCACAGAAGTAACTGATGATATTTTCGGGGTTGCCAGAGATGCAACTAACCCTGATATCGGGGCAATGGAGTTTTATTGTGAAACACCAACCTTTAATGTTTCTGTGCCAACAGTGTGTTTTGGTGATAGTTCAATCTTCACTGATAATTCAACAAATGTAGCTTTCGGTTCCACCTACAGTTGGGATTGGGATACAGACTTTAATCCTGATACTACTTTTACTACTTCTAATGCCACCATTAAACACAGATTTGATACTTCAGGTCAACATCCTGTATATTTTATAATAACCCAAATTGCAGGTTGTAATGACTACGATACAATATATGCTAATGTTAATCCTTCGCCGGTATTGGAGATCACTACGCAGGGAGCCTATTGTGATTCGGCTAACGGGCAAGCAGTAGTTGATGTAGTTGAAGGGATTGGACCTTTCAGTTATTACTGGTCAACCGGTGCTACAGATTCTGTTGCAAACAATCTGGATATCGGGACATACACAGTTGCAGTTAGCGACTTGAATAACTGTTCGACAACTGAAATTGTTGAAATTGAAAATGCAATGCAGGTTACTGTAACTGAAATAAAAGGTTCAACATGCGGAATGAGCGATGGTGAAGCAGTTGTGTCTGTTACCGGAGGTGTTGAACCCTACAGCTATGTCTGGTCAAATGGTGAAACAAATGACACAAGCAAGGCATTATCACCAGGGGTGCATTATGTGAATGTTATTGATGCAAACGGATGTTACGCACAGGGATCAGTTAACATCGGTAACGATGGAACAGGACCGCAAATTACACTTGTCAGTAAAACAGATAACAAGTGTTATGGCGATAAACTGGGCGCAATAGATATAAGTGTATCCGGTGGTTCTACACCATATTCAATTCTTTGGTCGAATGGTGCCATCACTGAAGATATTGACAGTGTAGTGGCAGGTGTATATGATGTTCTGATAACCGATAATGACGATTGTGTGGCTTCGGCAAGCTATGAAATATCACAACCTCCTATATTGAATATTTCTGCTGTTGTAGAAAACGCCAGTTGCGCCGGCTCTGACGGTCAGGCTGTTGCTGTTGTAAGCGGCGGCACAGAACCTTATCTTTATTCATGGTCAACCGGCGGTGGCTTTCAGATCGAAGAAAACCTTGCTGCGGGTATTTATTCTGTCACAGTTACCGATGCCAACGGATGCCAGTCAGTAAAGGGAGTTATTGTAAACAATATCGGCGGTCCTGTTGTAACAATTAACACTGTAACCGGTGTGACATGTTCTGATACAACAAACGGGGCAATTGACATTAGCGTATCAGAGGGCACCCCGTTTTATTCATACTTATGGACTCCCGGCGGTGAAACCACACAAGATATAAGCGGTCTTATACCAGGTGTTTACGAAGTCAGGGTAACTGATAATGTCGGGTGTGTTGGTGTTAACAGTGCAGAAATTAAACAAGATCCACCTGCTGTGAATCCTATCTGCATGGTTACTGTTGACAGTATTACTGATATGAACCTTGTTGTATGGGAAAAGGAGGTTACAGCCGATGTTGATCATTATAACATATACAGGGAAACCTCGCAAAAGGGTGTTTACCAGCTTATCGGCTCAAGCCCACTTGATAATCTAAGCGAATTTACCGATTCGGTTGCCAATCCGGGAATTCGCTCCTGGAGATATAAACTTTCGGTTGTGGATAAATGTGATAACGAATCGGAATTGAGTGAATCACATAAAACAATGCATCTTACCCAGAACCTGGGCCTTAACAGTACCATCAACCTGATCTGGGATCACTATGAAGGATTTGATTTCAGCACATATGAAATTTACAGGTATTCTTCAGCTTCGGACTGGGAGAAACTGGATGAAATCGCAAGTGATCTTACTTCATATACCGATCTTACACCGCCTACGTCCGGTTTCTTCTATTATGTTGTTAAAGTAGTAAGACCATCCCCATGTACTTCATCACGAAAAGCCGGAACACATAGATCATCACGATCAAACAGAACAGCTAATATGACTACTGGAATTGAGTCTTTACCTGGCAATATGTCTAACCTCGGTATTTATCCAAACCCGAGTAATGGAGTGTTTACCCTCACGTTCAATATGAAGAAGAAGGAGGATGTGACAATCAGAATGTTTGATATCAACGGAAGACTGGTACACTCAATACAATACAAAGATTATTTTGGCACATTCAGAAAAACTCTTGATCTTTCTGAACTCGGCTCAGGATTATATTTCTTCCAGATAGTTTCCGAAACAGGTATTGTTTATACACAAATAGTTATTGAATAGTTAACTTAATAAATTATCTAAAAAAAGGCTGTCTCATTGTTAGCCTGCATTATTCATAAATATTAAATATTCCAATATTTATGGGTAATGTAGGTTAACCCCGATTTAGAAAATGTTGGTGTTTCAGTTTTCTGAAATCCTTACATTTACTTAATCGTCAGAATAATTCATAAAAGTTTATGAATTATTCGGGTTTGAGACAGCCTTTTTTTTCTATTTTTATGGAAGATATAATTTTGATAAGATGATGTCACAATCTGAGATGAAAATATTTTCCTCACGCTCCTTCATTCAAGAGTTTGTGCATTTTAATTCATTTCTGAAAACCAGTTTTCTCACACTTCTTTTCTCTTCATTTGCATTCACAACCTTTAGCCAGCCCGTTTTCGAAAAAGGATATTCAACCATTATTAATTATAGTTACAAGGATTACAATCACAGACCTCAAAATCATGCTGTAATCCAGGATAAACGGGGAGTAATGTATTTTGGCAATAATGATGGGATTTTGGAATTCGATGGATTTAACTGGAAAAAAATACCGGTAAAGGAAAAGTTGGTCCGCTCATTAGCAATTGATGAAAACGGGAGAATTTATGTTGGAGCCAGGAATGAATTTGGATACCTCATTGCCGATTCTGTTGGAGAACTTAAATATCATTCGCTGATTCATCTATTAGATCAACAAGAGAGGGACTTCGGGAGTATCTGGAAAACTTATGTGGCAACTGATGGGATATACTTCCAGACTTCCGATGCGATTTTCCGATTAAATGGAGATAGCATAAATATATGGAGACCGGAAAATGAGTATCATTTTTCTTTTCTCGTAAACGACAAATTATTTGTTAGAGATAAAGGAATTGGCCTTAAAATGATGAATAAAGATTCTCTGGTACTTCTCAATACGGGACAAAGATTCGATACGCTCGAAGTGTTTGGCATGGTCCCTTTCAACGAAAATGAAGCCCTGATAGTTACCGACAAAGTTGGTATTTTTCATCTTTACAACATCGATAGCCCTGATAAAACACGTCTTGTACGGCATTTTACGGTAATTGATAATTTTTTAACAGAAAATGCTATTAATAACGTAATAAGAATAGCCGAACATAAATATTCCTTTGGAACATGGGGAAGTGGAGTAATATTGTTCGATCAATCGACGGATCAATTTGAAATAATTAATAATAATGCCGGATTGCAGAATGAGATAATTCAATATCAATTTCTGGACAATCGTAATAATCTATGGCTTGCCCTGGATAACGGAATATCAATGGTTTCGATAAGTGTTCCTGTTTCATTCTATAAGAATAAAGCTGGACTGGAAACAACTATAGAATCTATTACCCGTTTCAACAATTATCTTTATGTTGCTACTCGTACCGGAACTTATTATTTATCTCATCCAGGGGGATTGAATATAGCTCCAACTTCTTCCAGACAATCATATTATAATAAACCGGGATTTTTGCAGGTTGACGAAGTTACAGATGAATGCTGGGGACTTCTCTCCTACCAGATGCAAAATGATAAATTTTTGTTTGTTGCATTAAATAACAAAGTTTTTCTTGTCGACAAGAACAATAGTGTTATTGACAAACTTGATAATATCCCCTGGGACTTCTGGCAATCAAAGCAGGATCCTCACCTGGTATTTATTGGGGTAGAAAACGGAATTGAATCTTATTATCTGGAAAATGGAGAGTGGACCAAAGATGCTAAAATTAAAGGCATTGAAGAGAGAATATATAAAATAACTGAAGACTTATCTGGTAATTTATGGATGGGGACAAACAACAGTAGTGTCTATGTAATGAATATTACCAACTATAGTTTAACCAAAGAGGATCCAAAAGTATTTAGATATGATACTGTACATGGGTTACCAGAAGGGGATATTTATGTTGAGCTGGTAAATGAGAAACCATTATTTGCTACTGCAAAAGGATTATACACTTTTTTGCCAGATCAGGAACGGTTTGAGCCCGATACATCATTTGGAGCTGAATTTGCTGATGGCTCCCGGGATATTTATAAGTTACTACAAGATCCTGAAAAAAATATATGGATGGTAACTTATTTCCCTTCTACTGAAGAATACGAAACAGGATTTCTTCGGCTTATGAAAAACGGCAATTATGAGTGGATTAAAGAACCTTTCCTTAGTTTTTCCAAAGAGGTTATCCATGCCCTTTATCATGATAAAGACGGTATTACCTGGATGGGCGGTCCTGAAGGACTATTCCGGTTTGATCCAAGTATGGACAAAGACTATGAGCAAGAATATAATACTCTTATTAGAAAAGTAACTCTCGGCCAGGACTCTATTATTTTCCACGGAACGTATTATAATAATAATTCACTGCCGGCAATTATACAGCCGGTAACACTTATTCCCGTTTTACCTTATAAATACAACTCTTTAATATTTGAGTTTTCAGCTCCTGTGAATGAAGATAATTCGCCAATGCTTTTCAGTTATTGGCTTGAAGGTTATGAAAAAAACTGGAGCAACTGGTCAACTGATACAAAAAACAAATATACTAACCTGCATGAAGGCTCTTATAAATTTCATGTTAGATCGAAAAATCTGTATGAAAAAATCGGGAACCAATCGACATATGAATTTTCAATAACACCACCATGGACCAGAACCATTTTTGCATATATCGGGTACATATTATTTCTCGCCGCATTTATTTATGCAGTAGTCGTTATCTATACCAGGAATCTGCGGGCTATTATTCGTGAACGAACAGCAGAGATCAGGGAGAAAAAGGAAGAAATTGAAGAGAAGAACAAAGATATTATGGACAGCATCCAGTATGCGCAACGTATCCAGGAAGCACTGCTTACACCCGGCGATTATGTTGAAAAATTATTCCCAGAACGGTTTATCCTTTTCATGCCAAGAGATATAGTTAGCGGAGATTATTACTGGATGACCGAAAAGAATAATAAGATCATTTGCGTAACTGCCGATTGTACAGGTCATGGTGTACCCGGAGCTTTTATGAGTATGCTTGGAATGGCTTTCCTTAATGAAATTGTCAGCAAAAGGAAAAGTATTCATGCAAACGAAATACTCAATGAATTGCGTTCAATGGTAATCTCTTCACTTCGTCAAACCGGACAAACAGGAGAAAGTCAGGATGGTATGGATCTTGCCCTCTATATTCTCGATCAGGAAAACATGAAACTTGAATTCGCCGGAGCAAATAATCCCCTATTCCTTTACCGTAACAAGGAATTATTTATAACCAAAGCTGATAAGATGCCTATTGGGATAAGTTCCATGGCAAATGAATCCTTTACCAATCATGTTATTGATGTAAAAAAAGGTGACCTCCTCTATACTTTCTCAGACGGTTATCCCGACCAGTTTGGCGGACCAAAAGAAAAGAAATTTATGATCAAGAATTTTAAACAACTATTGTCCGATAATCTGCACAAACCTTTGGAAGAACAAAAGAAAGTTCTTGAAGAGACACTGAATGAATGGATGGCAAACACCGAGCAGGTTGATGATATTTTGGTTATCGGAGTTAAAGTGTAACTATATTTTTTCGTTTCGACAAAATTTCATAAATATAATAACGTTATTAATAACGTAATTAATGCCGTTATTAATAACGTTATTAATTTGTCTGGTAAAAAGTATGACACCAACCAAATAACTTGAGCATCAGCGAACTAAAAACCCAAGAATAGCATTTAATGATTTCTTCTCCTCCTCCATAAATCCCATATGCCCGCTGTTTTTCAATGTGATCAGTTTTCCCTGCTTCGGCAATTCAATCTTTTTAACAATAACCTTATACGGGATATAATTATCCCTTTTCCCAAGGATCCAGAGAAAAGGCAGGGATGTACGGGTCAGTATATCACTTCTGTCCGGTCTGTCGATCATCCCGTTTAGCACTGCAATAATACCCTCCTCCGGTATATCCATTGCAATCTCTTTCGCGTAGTTAACCTGTTCGCTGAATTTCTCAAGGTTATCAGTAGCAAATGCTTTTGGAATATTAACTGTATAAATCAAATCTTTTTTCCCGTTTTTAACCATCTTTATCTCTCTTTTCCGGTTTTCTATAGCTTCATAACTGTCAGCTAAAGGGTGAGAATGAAAAAGTGACAATCCTGATAAACATTCGGGGAATAATTCCAGAAAAGCAATAGTTACATATCCTCCAAGCGAATGTCCGATCAGGAAATATTTTCCGGCATTTAAATAATCCATTACTGATTTAACGGTTTGAGCAAGCAGCTCCATTGTATGCACCTTTTCAATGACACCTGATTTACCATGCCCCGGAAGATCTATTGATACTACCCTGCAATACTCTGCAAGTTCAGTAGAAAATTCATTCCAAATCTCAAGCGATTCAAGGTACCCGTGTAATAAAACAACTACAGTACCTTT
>JAUXED010000136.1 GCA_030618105.1 Bacteroidota bacterium
ATTGTTGACGAGATAATGGAGGTTCAGGATGCATACCAGAATGATTTTGATACGGAATCAGACGATTTTCTGTTTACCGGGTTTAGTATTACATCCCCTCAGGGGTTTAGTGACACTGCTCTGCATACTTTTCATCCTTATGAGAGTCCTGACCAGGAAAATGAAACTATTGAATACACAGCGCAATTGAAAATACCAATTCACCTAAAAAATACAGGTGCATATATGAGTTTTGATGAGATCGTTCTTGTTGAACCGGGAGTGGCAGGTACCAGTTTTGGCGATATAGAATTCTGGGATTATGTTGTAATTGAGGGATCGAAAGATGATGGAAAAAACTGGAGTGCTATAGAGCCGGGATACGATTGTAGACGGGAAAGTTTCTGGTTGACAAAGTATAACAGTTTAATTCAATCAGGAAATTCTAATGCGGTTGGTACACCAGACCTGTATCAGTATCATCTTATTGACTTACTTCAGGATGATAATTTTGAAGGAGGTGATACCATTTTAATTCGTTTCCGCCTGTTTTCCGATCCGTATGCTCACGGATGGGGCTGGGCTGTTGATAATCTGAAAATCCAGGGTGATGTTGCTATTGGGGAGAAGAAGATAATTACCCCGAAGGATTTTCATATTTATCCAAATCCGACATCCGGATCATTCACAATTACAGGAACATTCCACCAGCCTGTGAAACATTTGAATTTTGTGATCACTGATCTTGTTGGAAGGCAAATATACTCAAGAGAATTAGTAAGTACCGGGAATTATTTCAATGAACAATTTAATATAAATAACCAACCGGCAGGATTATACCTGGTAATAATTATTGCTGATAATCAGAGAATTGTAAGGAAACTCCTGAAATCCAGGTAGGAAGGGAGTAGAGGGATTAAAGGGAATAGAGGGATTAAAGGGAATAGAGGGAATAGAGGGAATAGAGGGGAAGAATGGAAGAGTGGAAAGTTTGTAAAGTTTATAAAGTTGAAAGTTTGTAAAGTTTAACTCTTACTTTTAACTTTATAAACTTTATGACTTTTAACTCTTTACTCTTTTTTAGTCGAAGCTATTAAAATTAGTAACTTTGGCACGCATTAAATATTAACAAAAAAATCACAATAATGAATATTTTCATTAAAACTTTGAGGAAGATATTTGGGGATAAATATGAAAAAGACATGAAGTCGGTTGAGCCCTTTATTGAGAAAATCAAAGAAGAATATAAGAAAGTTGTATCATTAACAAATGATGAACTTAGAGATAGAACTTTAAAGCTTAAAGAAAATATCCTTGCAGGAATAAAAAATGAGGAAGCTGAAATTGAAAGCTTAAGGGAAGAGGCGGAAAAAGAAGAGGATGTTCTGAAAATGCAAAGTATTTACGATACTATCGATAAAAAAGACGAAGAGATACTGGAAAAGCTTCAGATTATTCTAGATAAGTACCTGCCTGAAGCATTTGCTGTTATGAAAGATACGGCAAGACGTTTTAAAGAGAATGAAACTATCGAGGTAACTGCTACAGATTTTGACAGAGATCTTGCTGCAGTTTATGAGCATGTTGATATAAAGGGTAATAAAGCGATATTCAAAAATTCATGGATAGCCGGAGGAAATCAGATTACCTGGGATATGATACACTACGATGTTCAGTTAATAGGAGGGGTGATCCTGCACCAGGGGAAGGCGGCGGAGATGGCAACTGGTGAAGGGAAAACAGTTGTAGCTACATTGCCTGTTTATCTTAATGCTCTCACCGGAAGAGGAGTACATATTATAACAGTTAATGATTACCTGGCAAAAAGGGATGCCGAATGGATGGGTCCTTTATTCGAATTTCATGGATTGTCAGTTGATTGTATTGATAAACATGAACCCAATTCAACTGCCAGAAGGAAAGCATATAAAGCTGATGTTACATACGGTACCAATAATGAGTTTGGTTTTGATTACCTCCGTGACAACATGGCCATTAGTCCGGATGACCTGGTGCAGCGTAAACATCATTACTCAATAGTTGATGAGGTTGACTCGGTGCTGATTGATGATGCACGGACTCCTCTGATAATCTCTGGTCCTACCAAACAGGCAGATACCCAGGAATTTGACGAACTGAAGCCAAAAGTTGAAAAGCTTGTTAATGCTCAAAAGAAGCTAGTTACCCAGATATTGGCTGAATCAAAGAAAAAAATCGGAGATGGAGATACTGAGAAAGGCGGACTGTTACTACTGCGTGCCTTCAAGGGGCTGCCAAAAAACAATGCAATAATTAAGTTCCTTAGTGAAGAAGGGAATAAAATCCTTATGCATAAAACAGAGAATTTCTATATGCAGAATAACAATAAGGAGATGTATAAGGTCACGGATGAGTTGTTTTTCATAATTGAGGAGAAGCAGAATTCAATTGAACTTACTGAGAAGGGTATTGACCTGGTTACTACATCATCAGAAGATGCAACCTTTTATATTCTTCCTGATGTAGGTTCTGAGATTGCGGATATTGAAAAGTCGGAAATGAAACCGGCAGAAAAGGTTAAAATGAAAGATAAATTGCTGCAGGATTATGCTATTAAATCTGAGAGAATTCATACCATGAACCAGTTGTTCAAGGCATATACACTTTTTGAAAAAGACGTTGAATACGTGGTTATTGAAAACAAGGTTAAGATAGTTGATGAGCAGACAGGACGTATTATGGAGGGCAGACGATACTCAGACGGTCTGCACCAGGCTATTGAAGCTAAAGAACATGTAAAAGTAGAAGCTGCTACACAAACATTCGCCACAATTACCCTGCAAAATTACTTCCGTATGTATCATAAATTGGCTGGTATGACCGGAACAGCTGAAACCGAGGCAGGAGAATTGTGGGATATCTATAAGCTTGATGTAGTAGTAATCCCAACTAATGTATCGATAATCCGGGATGACAGGGAAGATCTTGTTTACAAAACAAAACGCGAGAAGTATAACGCGGTTATTGACGAGATAGTAGCACTTGTTGAAGCTGGCAGACCATCATTGGTAGGAACAACATCTGTTGAAATTTCGGAACTACTTAGCAGGATGCTTAAAATGAAAGGAATAAAGCATAATGTTTTGAATGCGAAGCTGCACCAGCGTGAAGCGGATATTGTTGCGGAAGCCGGAAAAAGTGGTGTAGTTACCATTGCTACTAACATGGCAGGACGTGGTACTGATATTAAGTTATCAAAAGAGGTAAAGGAAGCAGGTGGTCTGGCAATCGTTGGTACCGAAAGACACGAGTCAAGAAGAGTTGACCGCCAGCTACGTGGAAGAGCCGGAAGACAGGGTGATCCTGGTACTTCGCAATTTTTTGTGTCACTTGAAGATGACCTGATGCGGCTTTTTGGTTCTGAACGAATTGCCGGTATAATGGACAGAATGGGACTTAAGGATGGTGAAGTTATCCAACACTCTATGATAACGAAATCTATTGAAAGAGCGCAAAGGAAAGTTGAGGAGAATAATTTTGGGATAAGAAAAAGACTACTTGAATATGATGATGTAATGAACTCACAACGTGAGGTGATATATAAAAAGCGCCGCCATGCATTGTTAGGAGAACGGTTGAGTGTTGATATTGCCAATATGATGTATGATGTATCGGAAAACCTTGTTGATGAGTATCATAGTATCGGGGATTTTGAGAGTTATAATTTTGAACTCATCCGCTCTTTTTCTATGGAATCTCCAATGAACGAACAAGAGTTTATAAAAGTTTCTTCGGACGAAGTTGTCCAGTCTATGAATGAAATGGTTATCGAAACGTATAAGCGAAAAGAGGAAACAATTGCAGCCCAGGCACTGCCGGTTATAAAGGATGTTTATGAGAAACAGTCACATGTTTATGAAAATATTGTGGTACCTGTTACCGATGGCGTAAAAGTTTATCAGATTATTACTAACCTTGAAAGAGCTAGTAACAGTGAAGGGAAGGAGCTGGTAAAATCATATGAAAAAACTGTGATCCTGGTAACTTTTGATGAGTTATGGAAGGAACATCTTCGGGAAATGGATGAACTGAAGCAATCTGTACAAGCGGCAACTTATGAACAAAAAGATCCCTTATTGATCTACAAATTTGAATCTTTTGAATTGTTCAAAATAATGATCAATATGGCTAATAAACAGGTGATTGCTACGCTGATGAAGGGACAGCTTCCTATACAGGACCCAAAAAAAATACAGGAATCCAGGCAGCGCAGACGTCTGGATATGAGCAAATACAGTACTTCAAAAACCGGGGTGGAATCCTATGGTGCAGGAGCTTCTCAACAGGGAGATCCTCAGAACAGGGAGGAAAAGAAATCACAACCTATCAGAATAGGGAAGAAAGTTGGACGGAATGATCCATGCCCTTGCGGAAGCGGAAAAAAATATAAGCATTGTCATGGAAGACCGGGAGTTGGACAAGATCAGGTACCGGTCCAACCAAATGTATGATAAAAGCCGCAACAATTATTCGGGAACTTATAAAAACGATTAGCTGAATTAGAAAAATTAATTACGTTATTAATTACGTTATTAATTACGTTATTAATAACGTTATTTTATCAACACGAGACAACATTTCATCACCTCATCACCTAATTACCTCATCACCTAATTACCTCTTATGACCCAATAACTTCAACAGCTTGCTTTATCTGATTATAAACCTGGCGCGAAACAGGAGTCAGGGGAAGCCTTAGTTGATTCTGAATAAGACCAAAATTGCTTAAAACAGCTTTTATTCCTGCGGGATTACCATCGGCGAATAATAAACTGATCAGATCAATAAAGTT
>JAUXED010000021.1 GCA_030618105.1 Bacteroidota bacterium
TTGCTCTTACCATCACCATTACCCCTGCGCGCCAATTCGCTGAACAGCTCGGACGGCTTGAGGAAGTAACCCAGCTTATTCAATGTTTCCCCACGAATGGCTTTCAGGAACCGTTCACCCTCCTCGCTCTCCTCATCGATCTCTTTATATTTTATATCATCCGGTTCGAGGATCTCATTCGCGTATTGGTGCATCTTCTCGCTAAGGTATTTATAAAAGATAAATCCCAATATATAATCCCTGAAGTCATCCGCTCCCATCTTACCCCTGAGGGTATTTGCGATATTCCAGAGCTGTTGTTCGAGTTGTTTATTGTTTTCGGTCATATCTTACAAAAATATCAAAAACTTTGTATTGTTTTTTAATTGGATAGGGTTGTATGCAATGGTTTGAATATGGGGCGTTTTATTGACTTTTATTTTATGTTGGCAACAGTTACTTCTTTCTTGCAGACATACTAATTGAACCATCTGGGTTTCGTATTAATTGTAGAATTTGATTATCCCCAATTGGTACTCCGTCATATTCAATAACATGAGATATTGAATTCTCATCACCACTGTATGAGGCAACCTTACTGATTGGTACTTCTTTCGCGATAACCCTTAAATCTGCCACAAAAGTGATTTTTGTAATCCCCACTTCATCCCCATTAACTTTTAATATAAATCTATCATCAGGGTTAGTATAATTGAGTATAATCGTTTTACGCAATGGCTTGCTGTTTGGAACTAAGGACATCCAATCTTTTATTTTCCCCGTAACGCCAGTAAAAATATCATTTAAGCTAAAAATCTTATCATCAGTAGTTCTATTAATGAACTTATCATCAGCGTTTTTATCATTAAGAAATTCCTGAAAATCCTCTCCATTATCAGACTCAATATTCGCAGCGATAATTGTAAAGTGATTAGTTAACATTTTTATATGTTCAACTTGCCACCAAGCATTGATAAGGTCATAGTCTATTTCCGCATAAATTCTTGTTTCAATACCATAAAATAAGGCTTTTTCTTTAGCTGGTTTAGTGAATGAACTTGATGAAACAGCAATTACTTTGTGAACTTTTAGATCATTTACTTTGGTGTGAATCTGTTCAATCCAAGTGACATCTTGGGTAGAACTACGATCTCGACATTCAATGACGATCTGAATCAATGACGTCCCAAGCTTGTATTCTATCAATATGTCGACTTCTCTTGGCTCATTTGTAACTCGATCGCGAAGAAATCCAGGAGAAGCAATTGTTGCATCCTCAGGGAGAACTGCTTTTTCTAGCTTCTCTATCAATAATTCAAATTTTCTTCCTTTTCTTGCCATACTACTAATTCTGATTAACGTTTTTTTACGTATTGATTAATTGGTATTTATAATTGTCTATTTTTTCATTTTTCTTTTCATTTGTTCATTATACCGTTAGCTTGTGAAATTAATATTTTAAATATAGAGAGTATTATACACAACGTTCCAGGTTTATGAGTCTGCATCAAACTTAGATATTCCAAGCTTTTCAGATGATTCCATACTTATATTTTTTCTCAAATTTGCCAAATTTCTGACTAATTTTCTATGGCTTACAAGCCCGATATGCATTGCTAAGACTATCCCAAAATATCGACAAACCTGGAATAAGTGTCATCACCACGAATAAAGCATTTATATGCATTATGTATCCAATTAGTATACATTTGTATCCAGACATTCCAATTTTCTTTTATTTGGTTTATGTCTAAATTGTAATCCTTTATAAGTTTTTCTAAGGAATCTTTATTTCTGATTAACAGCTTTATACCTTGAATGGTATTATTCCCTTCCATTAAAAAGCAAACTGGAACATCTAAGTGGTTATTATAAGGATCTTTGAAAATATTTTCATTAGAATTATTAAAAACGTCTAAGTATTCATAAAAGTTTAATAAGGCATAATAGCTACATATTGAAGTAATAAACTTATCTGTATCTCCAAAAATGTCTAATAGCCATTCCCAATTATTTGGCAATGATTTAAGTGCATTCCATGCAATTATGCAATTATGTCCAAAGGAATCAGGCCATCCAATAAGATCCTTAATTTTCCATAAAGGTAGTGATTTAGAGTTATATTTATCCACAATAACAGTGGTTGCTAAACCTAAAGCTAAATCAGGTTGATTCGTGTCTAATGAAAGTGCACCATGTAGTGCCTGATAAATAAAAGCGATTCCACGGTTAATATTTACATAAACAGTTGGTCCGCTATGGCTCCAATCTTTGGGATACAATATGGTATCAAGCACTGATGATTGATTCTTAAATTCATCTTTTCCAGATTCAACTCCTGTCAAACTAATACAAATAAGTGGAGAATATATTGATGCAGCCTCTAATATTCTTTCAATAGTTGTATTTTTATCAAATATTTTATCATTTTTATATTTATCAAACCATTTATTTAGTTTAATTGAGAAATCTTTGTTAACTGATTGTATTAATTTTCTCCATGCAATAGCATCATCGTTCTGAGTGATTACGATTGCCTTATTGTATAAATCAGTTAAGTTCTCATACCCTTTTTGCTTTTTACTTAGGATAGAAATAATATCCACCGTTTTTGGTAAATCGTTTGTCTTTTTTTCAGTAGTATTGGACACAAAAGGGTTCTTTCCTAATTTTGGTTTTTCGATTTTTTTAACATTATGTAATTCATGTAAGAGCTCATCCAACCTAGTCTTGTAATCCTTATTGTTCGAAAAGTCAATATAATACCTTGTACTTAAAAATAATGGTAAAATCTTATTTGTATTATCTTGGCGAATGACTGGAATAAATTTGGATGAACCAAGATCTTTCACCAATTCTCCTGTAACGATCATTGACTCATATCCAACACCTCCTTTTCCATCATTCGCTTTACGCACATAGGTTTCTGTGCAAATAAGTAACACCCTATCAGCTTTACTTACTGCTTTTTCCATAAATTTAGGAAGATCTTCACCAAAACTCAAGTCCCATTGATCCAGAATAACATCTACACCATTATCCAATAAATCTGATCCAATTTTGGCGACCCACTGCTTATGCTTGGGACTGTCTTGAGAGTATGATATAAAAACTATTGGAGAGTTTTCTTTCATAATAAAATTAATTTTTCTTGCGCTATTACACCTAGCCATTGCGAATGTATAAACTCACATATATATCAACTATGTCTTCTTGTTTTAACTACATATATATCCTAAAATTAAATGTCAAATCGTCTGTCTGTATTTAAAAAGTTTCCTTATAAAATTAGAAAAAAGTTATATGGTGTTAATCATTTTAGATTTAGAGTTCTACAAGTTACAAAAAAATTATCCATTAAAGCATAAAAAAGAATTTGCACACAAATTGTATGTAAGTTCTTTTTATCAGACAAATTAATTACGTTATTAATAACGTTATTAATAACGTAATTAAATTTATGAATTTCGAATATCCTCTTACTGCGTCACTGCAACACTGCATCATAATTTCATAACTTCTTCTCCTCATCACCTCATTACTCCATCTCCTCATCTCCTCTTCTCCTCATCACCTCTTCTCAGACTCTGCCCCTAACAACCGTAAACGGTGTCAGGTTCTCAGACAGGAACGCATTCGGCGCACTCTGGCAGGTCTTTTTGCGTATTATTAAAGCAACCTTTTCGTTTATTAACTCATCTTAGATAAGAATATAGTATCTCCAGTTTCACTACTTTTATTTTTGAATATTATGGAGATAAGCCTGTAACTATATTTTGTAATAATATAATCAAACACACAAGTTTGAGTCTCTGGCGTACAGCCAATAACTGTCCATTTAATAATAATTTTTGATTAATTTAAGCTATTAGCTATGAAACTTCCATGTATCATTAATGCACAAACAAAAATGATTATATAATTGTTGCGCAACAGTATCCGGATTTTTCCACATGGAAGTTCACGAGCGGGTTTGCGCCATGGGTTTTTGTGGGAGCGAGTAACAAATACCACAGAACTTATAAAAAGGTAGAAAACATCAATAAACTTGTAACTAACTTAAAAAATTTAAACGTATGAAAACAAAATCTGTTTTATTAATTATTGTAACTGTTTTTTTTACTACTGTCTTTAGTAATAAAAATTTCGCCCAGGAATCAATTGATCAGAAAGCGAAAATGTTAGATCTGAAATTACAGTTGCTGGATTCCAAACTGGAATTATTAGACACAAAAATAAAATTATGGGAGTCAAAACCTGCTGAATTAGATATCAGACTGGATGAAATTGATGACAAAATAAAAACCCTGAATTTTGACCCGGCCGGTATTAATTTAAAATTTCTTGAAGTTGATGCAAAAATACAGGAATTAAAAGAAGTAAACATTCCGGTTATAATGCCTGCACCTGTTATCCAGGAACAGGAGATAGAATATTTTAAGGACTACAAATCTGCCATAATGCTTAATCCTGTTAGCCTGTTTGAAGGAACATTTCACTTATCGTATGAACGATTACTTACTGATAAGTTCTCAGTTAGTATTTCTGCATTGGCAACCTATGCAACAGAACAGGGAATGTCCCAATATTTTTTCTCAAATCAAAGATTTGAATATTTAAGTTCATTTTCCAATTCCTATGAAATTTATCAGGGAGAATCTATCGCGGGCACAGGCATAGTGCTACAAGGTAAAAATTATCTTATGGCAAATTATAAAACTAGGAATAAGGCACCTTTAGGTCTGTATGCTGCTCCGCAACTAATGTACAGGAGAGTCTGGATTACCGGGGAAGCAATGGAATATGATATAGATGAAGATGAATGGGTGGAAAAAGAAATCAAACAACAATTGAATATCTGCTCCGCGGGAGTGTTAATTGGTACTAAAATACCTGTTATGAAAGTATTAATTGTAGATATATTTGTTGGTGGAAATATTAGATTAAGTAAATATGATGATGAATCCGGATTGACAAAATATAAAAAATGGTATAATATAGATTATTCCGGTGTTTTCCCAACTGCAGGAATTGGTATAGGTATCCTAAAATGATTCATGCTAATCTAAAGCAGGGTCAGGTGGAATAGAGGGAATAGAGGGAGTAAAGGGAATAGAGGGAGTAAAGGGAGTAAATTAACTATGCATTATCCTGAAGAATCTTAATGTTTTACCAGGATGTAGTTCCTGAATTCACCAAGTCTTTTCCCTCTAAGCACATTTTTTTCAATCCAGGATATTAACCTGTATTTAAGTTTATCATGCTTACTTGGTATCGGATTCCTGTTTTTTCGGGGGCCGGTAAAACGCAATTGGTGTTTCCAGTAAAAACCATCTATCCAATCCTTCATTACCTTTGGATGACTTCCGTTGAAGTGTTTCAGTTTTGACAGGTTCCCATAATCAAATAGATGATCGAATTTTTGTTCTTTCTCAAGTTTCTCAACATTTCTCCAACCCTGGTGATTAGTGCTAAAAGCCTTTATCTTATTTTGCATTAACTCAGGTGGACGTACCCAACCATAATGGTAAATAAAAGCATTTACCGGTTCAACTTTTAATTTGTAAGTATTCTTTTGCTGCCGGAAATCTATTCCGTTAAAATCCGGTATCCTCCTGAAAGATTGTGCTGATTCCCAGGAATGAATATCAGGATCATTCCTTATTATTCTGATTTCTTTCCGGTACCAGCAATGGTTATCCTGAATGTGATAATAATCTCCCCAGAAATGAAAATAATTAAACAACAAACCTTCTACAGTTTTATCTTCATAAAATTCCTCACATTTTTTTTGAATAACCGGAAGGTATTTTTCATGAACTATTTCATCTGACTGAAGATAAAAAAGCCAGTCTCCCGAGCAATGTTGTTTCGCGATATCAGTTTGATGAGCATGTTCCATTCCCCTGGGGTATTTCTCAATATCCCATATTGTATCAACAATCTTAATTTTCTTACTGTTAATACTATTTATCTCTTCACGAGTAGCATCATCTTCATCGCTGTCTCCAAGAGCAACCACAAACTCATCTACAATTGGCAGAATAGACATAACTGCCTGTTTCACCGGATAATAAAGTTTCCGGGCATTTTTACCCATAGTAAAACCGCTAATCTTCATTGAATCATTCTTTAATACATTTGCAACTTATGAAGTCTGTTATAAGTTCCTCCCTCAATTTTCACCAGATCATTATGACTGCCTTTTTCAACAA
Source organism: Bacteroidota bacterium (assembly GCA_030618105.1). Lineage (GTDB taxonomy): Bacteria > Bacteroidota > Bacteroidia > Bacteroidales > VadinHA17 > JADFUQ01. The sequence goes on from JAUXED010000021.1 coordinate 6,195, forward strand.
TCATACCATCATCCAACACTACGATCATATCAGCATACTTAACAGTTGACAGCCGGTGTGCTATTACAATTGATGTTCTGTTTTTCATCAGGTTAATAATAGCTTCCTGAACAAGACGTTCGGATTCAGTATCAAGCGCTGAAGTAGCTTCATCAAGAATAAGTATGGGTGGATTTTTTAGCACCGCCCTGGCAATATTGATCCTCTGTCGCTGTCCCCCGGACATTTTACTTCCTCCCTCCCCTACATTTGTATAATATCCATTTGGAGTATCAATGATAAAATCGTGAGCATTAGCAACTTTAGCAGCTGCAATCACTTCTTCTTCCGTTGCATCATTTAACCCAAAAGCAATATTATTAAAAAAAGTATCATTAAACAGTATTGACTGCTGACTAACTATTCCCATAAGCCCGCGCAAATCGGCTATTTTATAATCCTCTACCGCTATTCCATCAATTGATATCTGCCCTTTAACAGTATCAATAAATCTTGGTAACAAGTCAACAAAAGTAGATTTCCCTGCACCTGATCTGCCAACAAGAGCAATAGTCTTCCCTTTATCAATGGTCAGGTCAATATCTTCTAATACAAGTTCTTCATCATACTTAAACCCGACATTTCTATATTCAATCTTTTCTGAGAATGATTTTACTGATTTAGCATCCGGTTTCTCGGTAATAGTAACCTCTGAATCCATAATATGCTCAATTCTTTCTACTGAAGCCAACCCTTTCAATACATTATAATATGCTGTTGTAATAGCTTTTGCTGGATTAATAATTTGTGAAAAAATTACCAGGTAAGTAATAAGCACTGATGAAGAGAATGTGCTGTTTCCTCCCAGGACCATACTACCACCATACCAAAGAACGATAACCAAAACAAAAACTCCCAGGAACTCACTTAATGGACTTGCTAATTGCTGCCTCCTGAATAATTTACTTATAATTCTTGTATATAAAGAGTTTGCACTTTCAAACCGGTTCTGCATTTTCTTTTCGGCAATAAAAGCTTTAATGATACGAAGCCCTCCCAGGGTTTCTTCAATAACTGAAAGGATAACACCCAGTTTTTTCTGCCCTGACAATGATGTTGACCTGAGGGTTTTACCAATTTTACCGATAAGAAAGCCACTAAGAGGCAGTAAAACTATAACGAACAGGGTAAGATTAAAACTTATATAAAACAATGATGCAAGGTATACAATAATTAAAATAGGAGATCTGAAGAGCATATCAAGCGATCTCACTACTGATATTTCTATCTCCTGGACATCACCTGACATTCTTGCCAGAATATCTCCCTTTCTCTCTTCAGTGAAATATTTCAAAGGCAGGGAAAGTATTTTACTGTATAAATTGTTACGTATATCTTTAACAACCCCGGTTCGAATAGGTATCATATAAAATTTAGACAAATACAGAAACCCATTCTTTAGAAACGATGTAACAATAACAATTACTCCAACAAAAATAAGTGCATAAATTTTCCCTTCTTCAATAATTATCCTGCTTAGAATATACTGAAAATTATGAATCAAATCCGCAGTATTAAAAGTAAAAGGAACAGACTGGTAAACCAGTTTGGTTTTTTCAAAAAGAATATTCAAAAAAGGAGCTACCATAGCAAGGCTGAATAATGAGAAGACAGATGAAAGCAAAATATAAAATATGCTTAAGGCAGCTTTACTCTTGTAGGGAATAATATATTTTATTATCCTAAAAAGTTGATCCATGGTTAAATTCAGTTATTCTTAAATGTAATTTCAGGTTCCCTGCTTAATAAATTTTACTAAATGCCATTATAATTCCAGGGTGTAATTTTCTTCAATTCAGCTTTAACCGATTCATTTATTTCCAGGTTCTCTATAAATTCATGAATTCTTTCTCTATCAACAGGTTTATTTGTCCTTGTTAGCTTCTTTAGCATCTCAAAAGGATCAGCAAAACCCTCTCTACGCAAGATAGTTTGTATAGCTTCAGCCACAACAATCCAATTTTTCTCCAAATCCTTTGAAATAACATCAGGATTAACAAAAAGTTTTCCCAACCCTGTTAATAACGAATTAAAAGCGATTATTGTATGTGCAAAGGGCACACCAATATTCCTTAAAACAGTCGAATCGGTCAGGTCTCTCTGTAATCTTGACACCGGCAGCTTGCCTGACAAAAAGATATACTGTGAGTTTGCCAAACCCAGATTCCCTTCAGAATTTTCAAAATCAATAGGATTAACTTTATGGGGCATTGCCGAAGATCCAACTTCCTTATCTGAAATTTTTTGTTTAAAATACTCCATTGAGATATAAGTCCAAACATCCCTGGTAAGGTCAATCAGAATTGTATTGATCCTTCTAAGGTTATCAAACAAAGCAGCCAGATTATCATAATGCTCTATTTGAGTGGTAACACACGATCTTTTGAGTTCGAGGGTATCATTAACAAAATGGTTTGCAAAAGATATCCAGTCAATTTCAGGATAAGCAACATGGTGGGCATTAAAATTTCCGGTTGCACCTCCGAATTTCCCTGAAAATGGAATTGTTTTCAGCATTTCAAGCTGAGTTTCCAGTCTGTCAATAAATACAGCAATTTCTTTTCCCAATCTCGTAGGGGAAGCCGGTTGTCCATGTGTCCGGGCTAACATTGTGATATCAGACCATTCGGATGATAACTCTTTCAACCGGTCCATTACTTTGCCAATAAGAGGATAATAAACATTAATAACCGCCTCCTTCAATGAAAGAGGGATAGCTGTATTATTAATATCCTGTGAGGTTAAACCAAAATGGATAAATTCTGAAATCCCGGTAATATTTAACTCTTCAAACCTCTTCCTTAAGAAAATCTCAACTGATTTTACATCGTGCCTGATTGTTTTTTCAATCCCTTTCACCCTCCTGGCATCATCAATTGTAAAATCCTGATAAACAGATCGCAAAACAGGAATATTCTTCTTATTAAATCCTGAAAGTTGTTTTAGGGGAAGATCGGTGAGAGCTATAAAATATTCAATCTCAATTTTCACCCTGTATTTTATCAAGGCAAACTCTGAAAAATATAATTCCAGCTCTTTTATATTATTTCTATATCTGCCGTCAATAGGTGTGATAGCAGTTAATTCTTCAAAATTCATCTTTTCACCCTTAGGAAATAACAAAAGTAAGCAAAATTAGATTCTTAATATAGTTAAAATTAGAATTAATCAAATCTAATCAGTCCGCAGTCGGCAGTTTACAGTCAGCAGTCGGCAAAAATGCAAAGTATATTTTAAACTTTAATCATTTCCCCATTTCCTCATTTCCTCATTTCCTCATTCAATCATTTAATCATTTAATCATTTTCCAAGACCCTGAATAGTTACAATTTCTTAATATAGTTAAAAAAAAATAATTAATCGGTGAGCTGCTTATTGTTTGTTAATAATGGAATTGTATTTTTGCAATTAATGTTGTGAACAAGGAATTTATATCTCATAACCCGCATCCAAAAGTATTTCCAGACTAAGATTTAAGGTTTTTTAAATGAATAAGATTAAAGTTTCAGCCGTTTCGTACGCCAATACGTATCCATTTATTTATGGTTTGGAAAATACTTCAATCAGCAAGAAGATATTACTGCAGAAAGATTATCCTTCTCTTTGTGCCATGAACCTTTTGGAAGACAAAGTTGATATTGGTTTAGTACCAATTACTGTGATTCCTGAATTAGATTTTCACGAAATAATATCTGAATATTGTATTGGAGCTAATAAAGAAGTACGATCAGTAATCCTTGTTAGCAATGGTCCTTTAAAAAAACTTAAAAGGATCTTCCTTGATTATCAATCAGGAACATCGGTGAATCTTGTTAAAGTACTTGCAATATATTACTGGGATATTGACGTCCAGTGGCTTCCGACTACAGAAGGTTTTGAGAATAACATAAAAAATGATCAGGATGGAGCTGTGTTAATCGGCGATCGTTGTTTCACTGCTGAGAAAAAATTCCCTTACATATATGATCTTGCAGATGAATGGAGAAAATTTACAGGTTTGCCGTTTGTATTTGCTGCCTGGGTTGCCAATAAACAAATTGACAGGGATTTTAAAAAAGCATTCGATACTGCTCTTAAATATGGTATCCACCACCTTGATAAAGTTATCAATTACTTTGCAAACAACCGGCTTCCAAAAAAAATTGATCTTAAATCATACCTGACCACTAACATTGATTATCACCTTGATGATAAAAAACATAAAGCAATGGAACTGTTTTTTCAATATCTTGGTAAATTATCCATAAAATAATGTCGTATCTTTGATTAAAAACAAGTTATGCGCAAGAATATATTCATTGTATTAATCCTAATTGCATTCGTAAGTTTTGCCCGGACAATACCCGCATGGGCTGAATCAGAGCCAGATACCATTGCTAAAGTATTAGTTTATAAGTTTGATATTAAGGAACAAATTGCTCCCCCAATATGGAGAGTAACCTACCAGAGTCTGGATGAAGCAGAATCTATAGGAGCAGATTGGATTATTATCCACATGAATACCTACGGAGGAATGCTGGATGCGGCTGACTCAATCCGCACCAGAATTCTTAATTGTCCAATTCCTGTTTTAGCATTCATTGATAATCAGGCAATATCTGCAGGTGCATTAATTGCAGTAGCATGTGATAGTATCTATATGAGAAAAGGCGCAAGTATTGGTGCTGCTACTGTTGTAGATGGTCAGGGAGGGGTTGTTCCTGATAAATTTCAGTCTTTCATGCGTTCAACTATGCGGGCAACTGCCGAGTCACATGGAAAAGATACTGTAATTACCGGGAATGATACAACATTAGTATGGCACAGGGATCCAAAAATTGCCGAAGCAATGGTTGACCCGCGGTTACAGGTAGAAGGAATAATAGATTCCAGCCAGGTATTAACAATGACAACTAAAGAAGCTATCGAAAACGGTTATTGCGAAGGCGAAGCTGAAAATATAAAAGAAATGCTTGAAAAAGCAGGCATTCATAACTATGAATTAAGGGAATATATTAAAACACCTTTAGAATCAATTATTGGTTTTCTCGTGAACCCGGTATTTCATGGATTATTGATCATGGTAATTATAGGGGGTATATATTTTGAATTACAGTCTCCCGGAGTAGGATTCCCTCTGATAGCAGCAATTATTGCAGCTATCCTATATTTCGCTCCCCTCTATCTTGAAGGTCTTGTTGAAAACTGGGAACTTGTAATATTCATCGTCGGAATTATTTTAATTGTTTTAGAGATTTTTGTAATACCCGGCTTTGGAATCGCCGGAGTAGCAGGGGCTATCCTGGTAGTCACCGGATTAAGTCTTAGCATGGTTGATAATATAGTTTTTCAATTCGATTTTGTGCTTGGAATCAAAACTTTACTTGAAGCTTTAGCCCTTGTAATTTTTTCATCAATGATTTCATTTATTTTATCTCTGTACCTTAGCAAGAAACTATTCACATCAAAAACTTTCCCTAACCTGGCTCTTAGTTCAGTGCAGAATATTAATGATGGGTTCATTAGCGTTGATGTAAATCTGAAAAAACTTATTGGTAAAAAAGGTGTTGCCGCTACGGTTTTACGTCCTGCAGGAAAAGTTGAAATTGAGATGGAGATCTATGACGCCCGTTCAGAAATTGGGTTTATCGATCGTGGTGATCCAATAATCGTTATTAAGGATGGAACAACACAGTTGTATGTCGTTAAAGACGAGTAGGGAAATTTAGATATATTAGTATTTAATCATTTTAGCATTCAATCATTTACGCATTTACGCATTCAATCATTTTCCAGGAAACTGAATAATTGCCGCATATATGATTTTATTAAATCAGAATGATTATTTTTGTGAGCCAAAGATTTTTACATATTTAAACAAAAGAATATTCATGTCAAAAACAATTACGTTCAACGAACTGAGGAGAATCAAGGATAGTTTGCCAAATGGTAGTATGAAGCAAATTGCTACCCGGTTAAATCTCAATGTAGAAACTGTCAGAAATTATTTTGGCGGATCAAATTATGATAGAGGAGAATCGGCAGGCATTCATTATGAACAAGGTCCCGATGGAGGGATGGTGACTATTAATGATACAACTATTCTGGATATTGCCCAGCAGATGATCAGTAATTAATTTACCTCTTCATACAGGTATAGTTTGCAAAATGCATTCTATTCTAACATACTTGTTGTATTAAGCCTTTTATGAATGTTCTGAGCGAATTGCAAAAAGTTGAAAATAGTTGGTTAATTCCACTTTATACTATCTGTCAACGTGCATTCAGTCAAACTCATCTACCCTCGCATAACGAAGATCATCACCTTAGAGTATGGATTACAGCCAAAGAGCTTATTAAACAACTGGAAAAACAAGCAATCACTTTTACCAGTTCTGATCTTACAAAAATAATCATAGCTACTTTTCTTCATGACACAGGAATGTCTGTATCCATAGATAAAACTCATGGGAAAGAAAGTGGAAAAATATGCAAACAATTTATTGAGGAATATAAGCCTGAAGATATTGACAATCTACAAGAACTATTGGATGTTATTGAAAACCATGACGATAAAGAATATCAAAACAAATTTGCCAAAATTAAAAATCCAAAACACCTGTTTAAAATACTCAGTGTTTGTGACGATCTGGACGCTTTTGGATTAACCGGTGCATACAGATATATCGAAATTTACTTATCGCGAGGTATTCCTGTTAATGATATTGCCACAATGGTTTTGAAAAACCTTACCAACCGTGTTAATTATTTCACTCAATCATTCGGGAATTTAAAAAATTTCCATAAAAAGCATATGAAAAGGTTTGATCTGACATGGTCGTTTTTCACTGATCTGAAAAACCAGATAATCAATGAAAAAAATACTGAAGGTAAAAATGGTCCGCTTGGTGTAATCAATTTGATTAATCATCATGTGATAGGTGAAAAAAGGACCCCGGTTGAAGCTTCAAAGTTCATTATCAGAAATACGACAGATGAATACGTAAAAAACTATTTCAGGGGACTTGTGTCGGAACTCAGTTCTAAAGAGTTAAATTAAATTTTATACAAAATGTTCAAAAACAAACTTGTCTTTATTATTACCGTTTCATGTATTTTTAATATCCAACTAACAAATGCACAGGTTAAACTGAAATATGATCAAAACAAATCCCTGACATATGCCGAGACCATTGAAGCCTATCAACTTCTTGATAAGCAATTTAAACAAGCTCGTTTATTTGATATGGGACCAACTGATATCGGCAAACCATTATCACTTTTTATAATTTCAAATGACAATGATTTTGATCCTGTCTCCATTAAGAAAAAAGGTAAAGTCATTGTGCTGATCAATAATGGAATTCATCCCGGGGAATCTTGTGGAATTGATGCAGGTGTTAAATTGGCTCAGGATCTGCTTTACAACAAAAACTACCTGCACAAATATCTGGAGAATATTGTTCTTGCAATAATTCCTGCATATAACACAGGGGGGATGTTAAATCGCAGTCCTTACCACAGGGCTAATCAGAATGGTCCGGAGGAACATGGCTTCAGGGGAAATGCAAGAAATTTAGATCTTAATCGTGATTTTATTAAAACAGATACCAGGAATGCAAGAACTTTCAGCAAAATATTTAATTTTTTAAAACCTGAAGTATTTCTTGACACACATACAACAAACGGATCTGATCACCAGTATACAATTACACTGATATCTACACAACACAATAAGCTTCATCCCATTATGGGAAATTATCTCAATAATAAAATGGTCCCTGATCTTTTTTCAAAAATGAAAGAAAGTCCATATGAATTGATCCCTTATGTTAACTCAATAAACAGGACCCCAGATAAAGGTATTGCGGGCTACCTTGATGCTCCAATGGTTTCAACCGGGTATGCTTCTCTTTTCAACACTTTCGCATTTATGACTGAGAATCATGTATATAAGCCATTTGAAGAGAGAGTGCTCTCTGTATATCATTTTATGCTTTCCTTACTTGAATTCACTAATAACAATTCAGAAACAATAAGATATCTGAAGAAGCAGGCTGATGAAGAGACATGCAACAAAGAAGACTTTGTAACTAACTGGAAGCTTGACACATCAAAATATGAAAAGCTTACTTTTAAAGGCTACCTCCCAAAGCAAAGGATAAGTCAGCTTACAGGAAAATCTACAATGTATTATGACAAAAATGATCCGTTTGAAAAACAAATACCTTACTACAATGAGTATGTTGCAACATCACATATTAAGAAACCTTTTTGTTATGTTATTCCGCAGGCCTGGAATGAAGTTATTGAAAAGCTTAAGCTGAACGAAATTGAAATGAGCAAATTAAATAAAGATACGATTTTACAGGTTCAGGTTTATTATATTACCGACTTCAAAACATCAAACCGTTTATATAACGGTCATTTTGTTCATAGTGATATTCAAACACGAACAGAGACACAAAATATAAGGTATTATAAAGGTGATTATATTATCAGGCCGAACCAACCGTCAAACAATTATATTATCCAGGTATTAGAACCGGATGCATCCGGATCATTCTTCTCCTGGAACTTTTTCGATTCATCAATGGAAAATCGTGAATATTTTTCCCCCTCTGTTTTTGAAGAAAAGGCACAAAAACTTTTAAATGAAGATCCTGATCTGAAGAAAGAATTTGAAATAAAGAAAAAAGAAGAAAAAAAATTTGCAGAAAGTCATTATGCACAACTCCGTTTTATTTATACGAACTCACCTTACAATGAAAAAAGCTACAGGCGGTATCCTGTTGCAAGAATTAATGATACGGTAAATCTGCCATTAGGCAAATAGCCTGATTATTACTTCACTACAAAATCAAGCAGAAGCTCATCATTAATATAAGCCTTTAGCTCATCGTTTCGTTTCACCTGACCTACTCCCTCAGGAGTACCGGTAAATATTAAGTCGCCTGTTTTAAGGGTGAAGAATCTTGAAACATATGCTATTAATTCGTCAAAAGGAAAAATAAGATCTTTGGTATTTCCATGTTGAACGATATTATCATTAATCTCAAGTTTAAAGTCAATATTGCCAACATCACCCAGATTTTCCTTTTTCACGAACTTACCAAGAGGAGCAGATCCATCAAATGCCTTAGCTTTTTCCCATGGCAATCCGTTTTCTATACATTTTCTTTGGATATTCCTTGCTGTGAAATCAATCCCGATTCCAATTTTATCATAATATCTATGAGCAAATTCAGGAGCAATACTTTTACCTAACCTGCAAATTTGTAATACCAGTTCCACCTCATGATGAATTTCCTTAGAAAAATCAGGAATAAAAAAAGGTTTATTCTTTTTTATAATCGCAGATTCAGGTTTCATGAAAAAAATTGGTTCTGTGGGAACCGGGCTATCCATCTCCCTTGCATGCTTCAAGTAATTTCGCCCAATGCAGATAATCTTCATCTAATTATTATTTATGGTTCTTCAGGATAATGCGAAGTTATTTGGTACCTATTCATTTTCCGGATGAACCTTATTTATTGGCCTTAACTTAATTTCAGTTAGCACTTTTTTAGTAAACAACGGAAAATCGCCATTCATTATCCAATTGTAATAGCTTGGTTCTTTATTGAAAACATCTTCCACTTTCTCTCCTTTATGTTTCCCGAAATTAAAAATCTCCTCCCCCTTTTGATTATAAACAATTCGTCCAACAAAATCAACAGTCTTTTTATGTGAAGAGAATTTACTAAGGTAATCTATATCGTTTTTAAGGTTTGAATAAAAATCAAGTTGAGCTTTAAGCACCTCATATGTAGCAATAATATCAGCTTCAGCGCTATGGGCATTTTCAAGTTTTTTATTGCAATAAAACTTATAGGCAGCACTTAGGGTTCTTTGCTCCATTTTATGAAAAATCACCTGCACATCAATTACTTTATGCTTTTTGAAATCAAAGTCAAGATCCACCCGAAGGAATTCTTCCGCTAATAAAGGAATATCAAATTTATTACAGTTATACCCGGCAAAGTCACATCCTTCAAGAAAATTTGCCAATTTCCTGGCAAATTCTGCAAAGGTGGGTTTATCTGAAAGATCATCATTCGAAATCCCATGGATAGCTGAAGCTTCCTCACTAATTGGGATAGTCGGATTGATCCTCTGAGTTAGTAACTCTTCACTACCGGAAGGGTCAACTTTTAATACAGAAATTTCAACAATTCTATCACTTGCCACGTTAATTCCGGTAGTTTCAAGATCGAAAAAGGCAATTGGATTCCTCAGGTTCAATTCCATGAAGAAGGTTTAATTATGTATTTATCATCATTGGCATAAGCAGCATTAAAACATCTTCCCCGTCAGTTTCTTTTTCTGCAGGGAAGAGTAAGCCTGCCCGTGTTGGATCAGACAATTCCATTACCACATTTTCAGAAGAAATATTTGAAAGAATTTCGATCAGAAAAATTGACTTGAATCCAATCTCCATTTCTTCGCCATCATATTGACAGTTAAACCTTTCGTGTCCTGATATTGAAAAATCCAAATCCTGTGCTGATATTGATATCTGGTTACCTGATATCTGAAGTTTCACCAAATTGCTTGCCTGATTTGAGAATACAGAAACTCTTTTCAAAGCATTGGAAAATTCAACCCTGTCAATAGTCAGCTTATTAGGGTTATCAGATGGAATTACAGATGCATAACTCGGATAATTCCCATCAATAAGTCTTGACACAAGCTTGTACTTCTCAAGAATGAAACAGGCATTTTTTTCATCAAACTCAACAGAAACTTCATTACTTTCCCCGGGAAGTATATTTTTCAATAATGAAGCCGGCTTCTTTGGAAGAATAAAAGATGATTCAGTTTCAGCACTGGCGTCGGTTCTTCGGTATCTTACCAGTTTATGGGCATCAGATGCAACAAAAGTAAGATTATCCGGAGATAGCTCAATAAAAATCCCATTCATTACAGGCCGCAATTCATCTTCTGCTGTTGCAAAAATCGTATTGCTTATCCCGGCAAGGAGCACATCAGGAGCTATTTTGAAGGATGTTTTCTGTTCATCTTTCAAACCGGGCAACTGCGGAAAATCGCTTCCATTCTGGCCAACAATATTAAATTTACCGGTCTCAGAATTGATAACAATTGCCTGACTATCCAGATTAATTTCGAAAGTTAATGGTTGTTCCGAAAATTCTTTCAATGCATCAGTTATTATTCTGGCAGGTATCGCGATACTACCTTCCTCCGAAGCATTTTCAAGAACTATCCTGGTAATAAGGGTCGATTCAAGATCTGAAGCAGTAATCTCCAGCTCATTTTTACTCAATTTAAATAAAAAATTATCTAAAATAGGTAATGTGTTTTTTGAGCTGATCACTCTATTAACTACCTGTAAATGACTCAGTAATTCTGTGCTGGATATAACAAATTTCATTGTTTGATTGTTTATCGTTAATCAAAAAAATAGAGAAAAAATAATTATCAATAATACAAAAAAAATGTCAGAGAGCCAATATACATTTCCTATTTTCCTTTCGCAAAAAAATATTTTATTTCTTTAATAACCGGGTCCAGATCAAAGTACCTCGCCACACTAAGCTCCTTTTCACCATTTTGTTTCACAAATACCTCATTATCACTGGCAACTAACATATTTTCCCTGTCTACTAAAGATACCGGCTTAGAATAAGTTTTTATAGTATTATGGTCTCCCGTTTTATCAGTAACTGTGAGAATAAATTCCGGTGTGGTTGAAATCACAGAATCAGTTTCTGCACTATCTATTCCCAATTCCCATCTGACAAACCGGATATTTCTAAAATAGGATAAGTACCGTTCAATTGCCAAGGTATCGAACACAGGAACTTCTTTCCCATTCTGTAAAAGATTATACCGGTTGTCCCCTGTTTTTACAATACGAAAAGATTTTTCAGGAGAAGCGGGATAATCCATTTTTACTTCTTTTATCATCCCCGGCCGGTAATCAAAAATAATATAGGGTTCCCAAAATTTTTCTTCGGTCACAAAAAGCGATCCAATAGGTTTATTAAAACCTGGTATATAAAGAACATAAGGATTTGTTCCTTCGCGTTTACGCGCATAATTACCGTATGAATTTGATTTTACTTTATATAATGAAAAACTTTTTACCCGCCTCAATTGCTCAAATACTTCAATAAAAACAACATTCTTTGTAATGGATTTTGTTTCTTTTGAAAATTTCTCATCCGAAACCGCCGATTTGATCTTTAGTCGTGAGAGCACCTGCAGCAAAAATTCTACTGAACTTTCACGTGCCATGAACCTTTTGTTCACCTGCCAGCCTTCCGGTAATTTTATTAGCTCAACTTTTCCCTGCTCCGATGTCAGAACGATTTTAGTTACTTTGTTTATCTCATCAATTGCAAAATCAGAATCATCTTTTCCAAATGGTGTACCCATTTTTGTGAAATAAATAATACCAGCTCCTGTTAATAAAACAATTACTGCAATTATATATAATACTATTTTTCGCATTTCACAAACCTGATTGTTTCTTCAAATCTTCCACCTTGTATATTTTCTCTTTCTGAACAATACTACCAAAACTCCAAAAATTATTATAAAAATAACAGGGAATACCACATTTATAAGTTTCCACTTAAATTGCTCTTTCTTAATCCTCTCCTTATTCAGCAATCTCAATTTTAACTCTTTTGACCTGATATTCATCAGGTTAATATCATCAATAAGATAATTCACTGCATTAAGAATAAAATCTTTATTCCCATATATTTGTTTAGTATATCTATCCTCACCCAATGGTAAAGGGATATCCCTGGTAGCTGTACGTCGTACATCATTCCTGATAATATCTCCGTCAGCCACTACAATCATCTTTGTAGATACACTCTTTTCGATAACCTGGTATTTCATTTTACCGATATACCGGTCAGTAGGACGATTCTTAAAAACAGATTCAAAACTTCCTTCCAGTAAAACAGCTACCGGCAAATGAGAAACATTAAATTCTTTCGGGGCAGGGGGATTTTTTATTTCTTCAAGACTAATTCTCACCGGAGGACTAATTACTCTCGAGAATTTTGATGTAAATAATAAATATTTCTTTTTAACACCGGGAATTGCACTTACCGTATCAAGTGTATTGATAAATTCTGATTTAATAAGATTAAGATTCTTAGTTACCGGATGGTTATTTAAAGGTGTTAGTAGTGGAAAATATATCCATGGGACAGGGGAAAATCTGGGTTGCTGACCAGCTAAAGCAATATTTATCGGGATTATGGAACATTGCTGATCCTGAACAATTTTCGGATTTACCCTGACTCCATATTTAAAAAGCTGGTCGACCAAATTTAAAGGTCTGTATAATCCGGCTGTAGAACCTGCACTCTGAAGACTATCAGACCTAACCTGTACGGCATCTAACAACCATAATACACGGCCACCATTCATAATGTACTGATCAATTACAAATTTATCAGCTTCAGAAAATTTTAATTCCGGCTTTGCAATAATAAGAGTAGCATATTTATCCAGGATATTTAACTTACCCCCTATTACACCGCGATCAACATTGTAGTATTTAGCCAGTTCATAAGTAATATTCCCGACACTAAATTCATCAAGTTCTCCATGTCCTTCCAAAAATGCAATATTATAAATTGTATCAGCACTAAGATTTTGGACAGCCTGTATCATCTTATACTCTAAGCCCTCAATAGAGCTATTTAGATTTTGAGCAGCGCTTTGAGCAGGATTATTTTCCAAAATATTAACAGTCATCTCCATGCCGTTATAATTCATTATCATGCCCGGGAAGACCATTTTCTGAGAAACACCACCCTCTTCATCCCTGTCGTGAATATTTGTTGGTTGCAAACCTTTTTCATAGAGAGTTTCCATCATCTCCTTCTTTTCTTCCTGGCTATCAAAATCAAAAGGATCAATGAATTCATAAATTACCTTTTTTCCGGATTGTATCCTAAACTCATCGAGCATATCCTTAACAGAACGTCGTAGTTTTTTAAACCCTACAGGCATTTCACCATCCAGATATATCTGAACAAATACAGGACCGGCAAGCTCGTTTAGTATTTGCCTGGTACTGGCAGACAATGAGTATCGCTTTTCCGATGTAAGGTCAACTCTGTAATAAATATGTGAAGAAATAAATGCCAGCAATACTGCAATAACCAATGTCAGCAATAATTGAATGATATTTTCTCTTCGAAGGTTACTTTTCTTCACGGAAATTTATTTAATTATTCGTAGTTACTTTCTGCCATTTTCGACTTTGCAATATTGTACGGGTAAACATAATAAAGAGCCCATCTACAAGTACAAAATAAACTATATCTCTCGAATCTATCACTCCCCGGCTCATTGAACTATAATGCTCTTTTATTCCCATGTTAAGAACAAATTCCTGGACATTGCCAAATGAATCTATTGAGCTGATATATTCAAATCCAATAAAAAAGAAAAAACTGAACAGTACAGCAATTATAAAAGCAATTATCTGGTTGTCGGACAATGAAGAAGCAAATACCCCTATTGAAACATAAACCGTAGCCAGAAAAAACAATCCAATGAATGATCCCCATGTTCCACCCGTATCAATATTTCCCGGCGGATTACCCAGTAAAAAAACAGTTACAAAATAAATAAGACATGGAATTAATGAAAAGATCACCAGTATAACACCTGCAGAAAATTTAGCAAAAATAATTTCAAACTCACTTAATGGACGGGTTAAAAGTAATTCAATAGTTCCGGTCCTTTTCTCTTCGGCAATCATTCTCATGGTAACAGCAGGAACAAGAAACAGAAAAATCCATGGTGCTATTATAAAAAATGATTCCAGGGTGGCATATCCACCTTCCAGAATATTAAATTCACCCGGGAAAATCCATAAAAAGAGTCCATTAACAATCAAAAAAACAATTATTACAATATAGCCTGTCAGGCTGCTAAAAAATGATTTTAATTCTTTAATAAATAATGTAATCATTATTGTGTAAGTTACTGAATTTTTTAATCTTCACATCCTGGTAATAAAAACTAATTATCTGCCGGAAGTTTTTACCCTGACGCGCCATTTCCATAGCACCCTCCTGGCAAAGTCCAACACCATGACCATACCCTTTCCCTTTCAAAACTATCTGATTATCCTCATAGTTTACATTAAAGAAAGATGACTTTAGGGTCCAGTCGTTTCTGATCTTTTTTAACGGCAGGATAAAATCATCAACAAAATAATGAGTTTTCCTAACAGGTTGTTTAAACTCAAACGAAACGGAATTTACATCATTGCCCCTGTAACCATTTTCTTTCAGATAATTCAACCATTCTTCAACAGAAATAGTTCTTGTCCAGGTACTATTATTCCCGTTGTGGCAGTACGGGTCTTTGATACTTTCAAAATAAGGAAAGGATTTTAACCATACATCTTTCGAATTACTTGTCTGACCACCACAGTTTGAATGGAAAGCTGCAGTAATGAGATCAGAATTCCGGTCAACTATAACCAGACCAGCCGTTTCATTTATTGCTTTAATTATTTTTTCAATTTGACTCCCCCGTGTTTTATACACCTGGCAATGAACACCATCACAAAGGTTAAATCCTTCTTCAATATGTTTGTTTTTATGTTTATATAAATAGGTTCTGCACAAAATTGCTTGTGTTTTGTAGTACTCAGGCAATCCTCCCGGACCACCTTCAGATAACACAACACCTGCCAAATATTGTTCAACCTGAACATTATTCACCAATAATAACCTGTTGATATCAAAACTTACAATAATATCACCATCATATTCACGTTCCTCAAGAGCCGGAATTACCGGATTCACCTTAAAAGTTGCATCATCATTTATTCCCGTCATTCTGAATTCACGACAAGTTCTGTGAAAACCATTTAGCTTTACCACATCAAGAGAATCACCTTTTAATGAAAGACATAAAGTATCTCCGGGCTTAATAATCATATTAATGTAATTATCAAGTGTTACACCAAACGGACTGGATTCAGGCAAAATTATTATGGATTGAAGATTATAGTCGTTGTACAGGCTGATAGTAATTCTTTCAGCTAAACAAGAAATATTCAGGAAAAGCAGAAGAAATATATGCAATTGTATTAATATCCAATACTTATGCTTCATTGTATTTTACTTTTTCCATTTCCTTTAATATCAGTTCGGCTACTCTTTTTGAAGCCCCGGGTTTACCTATCGTTTTTTTCAGTTCCCTGAAATTTTTCAGCATATTTTCACGGTATTCAGTATCAAATAATAACCGGTCAAGCTCTCTTTTTAAAGTCTTACTTGTCATCTCATCCTGAATAAGCTCCCTGACAACTTCTTTTCCCATAATCAGGTTTACCAACGAAATGTAAGGAACTCTGACAAACCTTTTGCCTACCTGATAAGACAATCTATTGGCTATGTACCCAACAACCTCAGGAACGTTTAATAAAGCTGCCTCGAGCGTGGCTGTTCCCGATGTTACAACAGCAGCAAAAGAATAGTTAAGTAGAGCATAGGTTTGATCATAAACTATTTTAACACCACTTTCATCCGGGATAAGTGATCGGTAATAATCTGCTGAAATTCCTGAAGTAGCAGCAATAACAAACTGATGTTCAGGATATTGACTTGTTATTTCAAGCATCACAGGAATTATTTTATTTACTTCCTGTTTACGGCTACCCGGTAACAGGGCAATTATGGGTTTATCATCAATACTATTTTTTGCAATGAATTCCTGTTTTGATACAAGGGATTTAGTTTTATTATCAATTGAATCAAGAATGGGGTTTCCAACATAATCAACATCAAAATTATGTTTCTTATAAAAATCAATTTCGAATGGAAAAATCACGAACATTTTGTCGACACATGTTTTTATTGTTTCAACACGGGATTGTTTCCATGCCCATACCTTTGGTGATATATAATAATATACCCGGAAACCTTGTTGTTTTGCAAAACGCGCAATTCTTAGATTAAATCCGGGATAGTCAATTAATATTATCGCATCGGGCTTAAAACTGTTAATATCATTTTTACAAAAACGGATATTACGTATAATTTTCCCAAGATTTTGCAGAACCTCAACCAATCCCATATAAGCAAGCTCCCTGTAATGCCTGACAATATTATCAGCTTGCTTTAACATAAGGTCACCACCCCAAAACCGGAATTCAGCATTCTGATCTCCCTTCTTCAACTCTTTCATAAGATTTGAACCATGAAGATCTCCTGATGCTTCTCCTGCAATAATGTAATATTTCATATTTAGTATATATTCAGTGCCTTATGTTTGGAATGTCTAAAATTCAAAATGACTAAAATTGAAAAATCGTGAATCGTGAAGAGTGAAGAATTCATGTTTCATTTTTCGGTTAAAACTTCTTCTCATTTACTCATTTTATCATTTTATCATTTTATCATTTACTCATTTCTTCACTTTAAGTACTATTTTTATTACTATGTATTAATTTCTCTATTACCACCAGGTGTCTTTTTTTCGGAATTACGCGAAAAATCTGATTGCCAAAATTATAAAAGCCCAAAAAAAGGTACTTAATAAAACTCCCCTGGAAGCTTTCATTTTATTAAGCCAAATAAAAATAAAAAAAATCAGTAGGTTCGGAATAACTGAAATACTTATAAAGTGACCTTGTATCTCTCTATCAATAAGACGTTGCAGATAGTCATTCAGTGTTTGATTGTCTGACAGAACAAAATAGACAATTATAAAGGTAATAATGGGCACAAATATTCCGGTCAACGTTCCTGTAACAGTAGTATCCAGATTTGGTTTCATGTTTTTTTGAATTTCCGGCATATGTAATGCTTAAATGATTGAATGATTGAATGATTGAATGCTAAAATGACTAAATACTAATATATCTAAATTTTTTGGTTAATCTGAAATTTTGCCAACTGCTTTTTGCCGACTGCCGACTGCGGACTGCCGATTGATTCTCTAAAACTTCCATTTCTTTAATTCTTTAATCCTGGAATAAGATGTAAAATCGATCCGGATTGGTACAACAGACACAAATTTATTTTGAAGTGCCCATTCATCAGTATCATCTGCCAGTGGTTCGGAGTTACTAAAATAGCCGGTAAGCCAATAATACTCCCGTTTACCTGGATCAATCCTTTTTTCGAATTCTTCCTGCCAATATCCATCTGTTTGCCTGCATACTTTAATTCCTTTCAACTCATTTTCTTTTCCTACTGGAATATTAACGTTCAGGCATATACCTTCTGCTATGCCATTCATAAAAACTTTCTCAATTATACGTCTGACATAAATCCCGGCTGTTTCAAAATCAGCATCAGCAGAATAATCAAGCAATGAAAAACCAATAGAAGTGATCTTATTAATACCTCCTTCAATGGCAGCTGCCATTGTTCCTGAATAAACAACACTTACCGAGGCATTTGAGCCATGATTAATGCCCGAAACCAGCATATCCGGTTTCCTCCCCAATAGCTGATGTAATGCCAGTTTAACACAATCCACGGGAGTTCCGGAACAACTATATATTTCTAACCCTTCCTCTTTTTTCACTGTTCGCACCCTTATAGGAAATTTGGTAGTTATTGCATGCGACATACCCGACTGGCTTTCTTCAGGCGCTACAACTATCACTTTACCAAATTCCCTGACCATTTCAATTAAAGATTTCAAGCCCTTGGCTTCAACCCCATCATCGTTTGTTACTAATATTAGTTTTTCGCGCTTCATAATGTTTATGTATCTGAATTTAATAAGCTACAAAGATATTGAAATCCAGTCAAGTTACAAGCTGGCAGGCACGTTTTAAGGTTTTCCGTATATCCTTATTTTATTGCTGTTTATGGGATTTGCACAAAATTCCTTACTTTTGTTTTTTCAAATCATTATGACCTGAGATACCATGAAAATTTCGTACAACTGGCTGAAAGAATATATTAAAACAGACCTTAACCCTGAAGAGATGGCGGTAATCCTTACTGACATTGGTCTTGAGGTTGAAGGAGTTGAATCTTTCCAATCGGTTAAAGGTGGTCTGGAGGGAGTCGTTATTGGTAAAGTTAAAACTTCTGAGAAGCACCCAAATGCCGATAAATTAACCATTACAACTGTTGATATAGGTTCAGAGAAATTTCTTCGTATAGTTTGTGGGGCACCTAATGTTGCTGCCGGACAAAAAGTTCCTGTAGCAAAAATTGGGACAACCCTTTATTCAGGTAACAAGGAGTTTGTAATAAAAAAATCCAAAATAAGAGGAGAAGTATCTGAAGGAATGATTTGCGCAGAAGATGAACTTGGGCTTGGGGCATCCCACGAAGGTATTATGGTATTGGATAAAACAGCAAAGATTGGAATCCCGGCGAAAGATTATTTCAAGATCGAATCTGATACAATATTTGAAATAGGCCTTACACCAAACAGAATAGATGGCGGTTCGCATTACGGGGTTGCCCGCGACCTTTCAGCATTCCTGAAACAAAAAGGAGATTCCTGCGTTGTGAAACCATCAGT
>JAUXED010000090.1 GCA_030618105.1 Bacteroidota bacterium
GCTCAGATATTTTGTGGAAGCAATAGCTGGGCTGTTTCAGGTAAAAAAACCGTAACAGGAATGCCTTTGTTTGCAAACGATATGCACCTGGGATTTAATGCACCGGGGATATGGTACCAGATGCATCATATTATTGAGGGAAAAATGAATGTTACAGGAGTTGTTGTACCAGGTCAGCCACTAATTGTTGCAGGACACAATGATAGTATAGCCTGGGGGATGACAAATGTGTATATAGATGACATTGATCTTTACCTTGAAAAAATTAACCCGGAGGATTCGAGTCAGTACATGTTTAATGGAGAATGGAAAGACATAGAAGTAAGGAAGGAGAAAATTAAAATAAAAGGAGGTGAGGAAGTTGAAAGAGAACTACGGTTTACTCATCGGGGACCTATAATGTCAGGGTTTAAAAACCTTTCTGATGTTATTTCTATGAGATGGGTCGGTAATGATTACAGTAATGAAATGAGAGGGGTTTATCTTTTAGACAGGGCAAATAACTGGGAGGATTTCAAAAATGCGATCTCGTCATTCAAATCGGTAAGCCAGAATTTTGCATATGCTGATGCAAATGGCAATATCGGATTATATGCAGGGGGAGGTGTCCCAATTAGAAAAGGAAATGGATATTCAATAATGAGTGGTGAAACAGATGAATATGACTGGAAAGGGCTTGTTCCGTTTGAACAATTGCCTCACAGTTATAACCCTGAATCAGGCTTTGTTTCTTCTGCAAATAACAAAACAGTAGGGGATGATTATCCATATTACATAGGTATATATTTTGCGCTGGAGTACAGGATCAAAAGGATAAGGGAGTTATTGAACCAAAAAGAAAAATTATCAATAGAGGATTTTATTGAGATCCAGAATGATCAGAGTTCTGGACTTGTAAAGAAACTACAAAATGATATTATTGACATACTGAATAAAGCAGAATTAAATGAATTGGAAAAAAAGGTGTTTGAGATATTCACTAATTGGGACGGGGAAATGTCGGCTGAGGCAGCCGGACCGGCTGTTTTTGAAAGTTTTTATTTAACTCTGCCTAAGAATATACTAATGGATGAAATGGGAGAGGATCTTTATAATGAATATTATGGCAATTCATCTTTGCTGAAGAATTTTATTGAAAATTTATGGATCAATAAAGAGATGAAATGGTGTGATGATATTACAACAAAGGATGTTGAAGAAGGATTTGATGAAATGGTCGTAAAAAGTTTTAAAGATGCAATAGTAAAGCTTGCTGAGAAAATGGGCGATACCCCTGAACGGTGGTCATGGGGATCAATACACAAAATGACAATTGAGCATCCCCTGGGTGGTGTAAAACTACTGGCAAAAATTTTCAACCTGAACAGGGGGCCATATGAAGTAGGAGGAAGTTTTCATACAGTACGGCCTTTTTCATATCCGTTCAAGGATCCTTTTAAGGTTGATAATGGAGCATCTCAAAGGCATATATATTTAACGGACAATTGGGACAAGTCACTGATCATTGTTCCAACCGGAACAAGTGGAGTGCCTGCCAGCGATCATTATTGCGATCAGACAGACCTGTACGTTAATGGAAAATATTATTCAGACATGTTTAGTAAAAACCTGGTTATCCGGCATACGAAATATATAATGAAATTTATTCCGGGTGAATAACAATGATAAAATGATTGAATGATTAAATAATTAAATTGTTACGGGTTAAGAATTTTTTGCCGACTGCGGACTGGTTAAATTGTCATAAGATCCTTTTCTTTAACCTCAAGAAGTGTTTCTACTTTTTTTGAATAATCATTTGTCAAGTCCTGTATTTCATTTTCAGCACTTTTTTCCCTGTCTTCTGAAAGACCTTCATTCTGAAGCTTTTTTAAATCATCATTTGCATTTTTCCTTGCATTACGAATACTTACTTTTGCGTTTTCACCTTCTGCTTTTACCTGTTTAACAAGCTGATTACGTCTTTCTTCAGTAAGTGCAGGAATATTAATATGGATCACCTCCCCGTTATTACCAGGTGTAAGACCAATATTTGCTGCAAGAATTGCTTTTTCAATAGGTGCAAGCATATTTTTTTCCCAGGGTTGAACTACAATGGTTTTTAAATCGGGTGTATTTATATTAGCAACCTGGCTAAGAGGGGTATTCACACCGTAATAATCAACAAATATTCCATTGAGAATACTTGGAGATGCTTTACCTGCCCGGATTTTGCCTAATTCTTTCTCAAGATGAGAAATGGCATTTTCCATATTTTCTTTAGCTACTTCGAAGCAAAACTGGACTTCTTCTTCCATTGGAGTAAATTTTACATATTATTGATATTATTCAAACAAATGTAAAAAATAAATTTTATTTATGAACGATTGTTCCTGTCTTAATACCCTCAATGACTTTCCTGAGATTTCCCTTCTTATTCATATCAAAGACAAGAATTGGGAGGTTGTTTTCACGACACATAGTAAAAGCAGTAATGTCCATTATTTTAAGATTACGCCTGATAGCTTCCTCATAGGTAATTTCATCAAATTTCTCAGCAGCAGGATCTTTTTCAGGATCAGCGGAGTATATTCCATCTACTCTTGTTCCTTTTAGCAGTATCTCAGCCTCCATTTCCAAAGCTCTTAACGCAGATGCAGTATCGGTAGTGAAATATGGATTTCCTGTTCCTCCGGTAAAAAT
The DNA here is from genome assembly GCA_030618105.1 of Bacteroidota bacterium. GTDB lineage: Bacteria > Bacteroidota > Bacteroidia > Bacteroidales > VadinHA17 > JADFUQ01. The sequence continues at coordinate 2,683 of JAUXED010000090.1, forward strand.
CACCACCTTTTTGTTTTCAAAAGCATCCATAACTTTATCTTTATTAAATCTTTCACCGACAGACTCAATGTTAATGGAGGTAAAAATTATTGTTCTTTGACCTGCTTTCTCAAGGGCTGATTGAATTGCTAATCCATTTATTACTGTTGCAAGCATACCCATCTGGTCTCCTTTAACACGGTCTGTCCCCCTTTTTGTACCTGTAATACCCCTGAATATGTTTCCACCGCCAATTACAATGCCGGTTTTCACACCTAAATCAGCAATTTCTTTAATCTGACAAACATATTCTTCAAGCTTATTTGGATTTATTCCGTAATCATCATTTCCCATTAGAGCTTCACCACTGAGTTTTAATAGTATTCGTTTATACTTAATCATATTCAAAGGATTTTGTAATTAAATTTCCAATATAAATTAAAATATAAATATAAGAAAAAGATGGAGTAAAGGGAGTAAAGGGAATAAAGGGAATAAAGGGAATAGAGGGAATAAAGGGAGTAGAGGGAATAGAGGGAATAAAGGGAGTAGAGGGAATAGATGGAATAAAGGAATAAAGGGAATAGAGGGAATAAAGGGAGTAGAGGGAATAAAGGGAGTAGAGGGAATAGAGGGAATAAAGGGAGTAGAGGGAATAGATGGAATAAAGGAAGAATGGGAATAGATGGAATAAAGGGAGTAGAGGGAATAAAGGGAGTAGAGGGAATAGAGGGAATAGAGGGAATAGAGGGAATAGAGGGAATAGAGGGAATAGAGGGAATAAAAGGAGTAAAGGGAATAGATGGAATAGATGGAAAAGAAGGAATAGTGGAATTGAAATATTTTGAATATCTAACAAGGATTACCTTTGGTGAGATCGCCCCGATAGCTATCGGGGCTAAGTTAACGATTTTAGATTTCAGATTTTCAGTTACTTCTTAAATCGTTAATCCCCGTCCGAACGGATATTCATCCGGGCGGGGGTGTTCCTTGTTCATTATTCATTTTTTTAAGTTTATAGACGGACTCTAATTATAACCATGAAAAACTTTGTAATTCAGTTTCCCTCCGGTTTAGTTACTTATTGAGTATCTTTCAAAACCTGTAACGGTAAGTTCTTTATCAGTTTCCTGGAGATACTGTTTGATAGTTTTTTTGTTTTCTTTAACAAATGCCTGATTCATCAGAGTATTCTCTTTAAAGAATTTTCCAAGTTTGCCCATCGCAATTTTTTCAAGGATTTGCTCGGGTTTTCCTTCGGCACGTGCCTGCTCTCTTCCTATTTCTATTTCTTTGTCAATTACCTCCTTCGGCACGTTTTCTTTATCCACGGCAACCGGGTTCATTGCAGCAACCTGCATTGCTATGTTTTTAGAAACCTGAACCTCAACATCATTTTTATTAAATCCAACAATTGAAGCAAGCTTATTGCCCGGGTGAATATATGAATAAACTGTTGGCGCTTCAACCTTTGAGTAATATGCAAGCTCAAGTTTTTCACCTATAATACCTGTTTGAGCAATTACTTCTTCCTGGATAGTTGTATTACCAAGTTTAATTTGTTTCAATTCATCAAGAGAAGCCGGTTGTTCCTTAATGGCTTGATCAAGAATTGATTGAGCGAGTTTAATAAAGTTATTATTTTTCGCAACGAAATCTGTTTCACAGTTAAGTACTATAATTGCACCTCTTGAAGAATTGTCAGAAATTTTTGCCAGAACAACACCTTCACTTGCATCCCTGTCAGCACGCTTATTGGCAATTGCCTTACCTTTTTTCCTGATAATATCAATAGCTTTATCATAATCACCATTAGCTTCCTCAAGGGCATTTTTGCAGTCCATCATTCCGGCACCGGTGCTTTTTCTTAATTTGCTGATTTCTGTGACTGGTATTTTACCCATTGTAATATATTTTTATTGTTTGTAATTAGTTATTTATCATTTTTGCTATCTGTTTCGGCAAGTTCTTTTTTGCTTTCACTATCAGTAGCATTCGTTTTATCATCTTTTTTCGTTTCAGCTTTCACTTCATTAATAACTGGATTTGGTGAATATTTTTCAGAAGCTTCAGGTTTTGATTTCCTCGCCCGGAGTTTCTTAGGACCGGCTTCTTGTTTTTCTTTCATTTCTACAGTTTTCTTTTTCTTATCGCCGGCTTCTTTTTCCTTTTCCATTTTACGTTCATCCAACCCTTCTTCAATGGCTTTTGCCATGAGATCAATGATAAGTGAAATTGATTTCGAAGCATCATCATTAGCAGGTATCGGGAAATCAATATTTGACGGGTCCGAATTAGTGTCAACCATTGCGATTACAGGAATAGTTAACCGGTTAGCCTCTCTGACAGCAATATATTCTTTAGAAACATCAACTACAAAAAGCACTGCAGGGAGACGTGTAAGATCTACTATACTACCAAGTTGTTTTTCAAGCTTGGCTCTCTGCCGCTTGATTTGCAGCCTTTCTCTTTTCGACAGATTGTCATAGGTCCCGTCAGCTGTTTTTTTATCAATTGAAGACATTTTTTTAACAGCTTTACGGATAGTTGGGAAGTTGGTAAGCATACCCCCCGGCCATCTTTCTGTAACATATGGCATTTGGATTTTATTGATCCTTTCAGCAACTATTTCCCTGGCTTGCTTTTTTGTTGCTACAAATAAAACTTTTCTACCTGATTTAGCAATTTGTTTTAGTGCTGAAGCTGCTTCTTCAATTTTGACTACAGTCTTTTCAAGATCGATAATATGGATCCCATTACGTTCCATAAAAATATATGGAGACATATTGGGGTTCCATTTTCTTTTCAAGTGTCCGAAATGAACACCGGCATCTAGTAATTCTTTAAAATTGGTTCTGGGCATTTGTTGAATATTTAAGTTTACATTCTTAATTTATCAATTGTAAGGTAGTCCCTGGAAAACGAGAGTCCTGACAATTTAGATACTAAACTCAGTAGTAATAAGTTATCGTTTACTGAATTGAAATTTCTTTCTGGCGCCGGGTTGACCGGGTTTTTTCCTCTCAACATGGCGTGGATCTCTGGTTAGATAACCGTTGGAACGAAGAGATGATCTGTATTCAGGGTCGATTTTTACAAGAGCTCGGGCAATAGCAAGACGTAGTGCTTCAGCCTGACCATTAACTCCTCCACCATTTAAATTGGCTTTAATATCATATTTGTTGGTTAATTCAACAAGTACTAGCGGTTCCATTATCCGGTTATGAAGTTGTATTGTAGGAAAGAACTTCTTGTAATCTTTATTGTTTACAGTAATATTTCCTTTTCCTTCTGTAATATATATCCTTGCAACAGCAGATTTCCGGCGACCAATGGTGTTAATAACTTCCATATTGATTATTTAATAGAATTCATATTGATTTTGTCAGGTTGTTGTGCTTCATGTGGATGATCCGGTCCTGTAAAAACATGCAGGTTTTTATAAATAGCACTGCCAAGACGATTTTTCGGAAGCATTCCCTTTACAGCATGTTCAATTACTTTTATTGGTTTCTTGCTAAGAACATCCTCGATAGTACGAATTTTTTGTCCTCCCGGATAACCGGAGTGGCTTATGTATTTTTTATTTGTTAATTTATTGCCTGTAAGCTTCACTTTTTCAGCATTTATAACAATAACATTATCACCACAATCAACATGAGGAGTGAAGTAAGATTTATGTTTTCCGCGTAAAATAAATGCCACTTTCGAAGCCAGACGACCCAAAATTTCATTTTCAGCATCAATCAGCATCCAATTTTTCTTAACAGTCTTCTTGTTGGCTGAAATGGTCTTGTAACTTTTTGTATCCACTTTGTGCCTAAGTTTTTAATTAATACATCAATACAATTTAAGAACATGCTCAAATTGTGGTCTGCAAAAATACAATTATTTTTATTATTACAACAATAAAGACAATAAATTATCTTTGTTTTTGTTATTGATTATGTTTTTGGTTTTTAACTAAATACCCCGGGATGTTTAATCATCGGATCATTAATCATTTAAATATCTATTATCTGGGTTTGATCCTTATTGCTGTTTCATTACCCCTTTCGAAATTTGCATTAAGTGTTTCGATATTTATCCTTTTGGGTAACTGGATACTTGAAGGAGAATTCAGGAGGAAAATAAATATATTGAAAAACAGGGGTAGTGTTTTAATAATTTCCTCAATTGTTTTTATTCATATTATCTGGCTTTTCAACACAAGTGATATTCAAAGCGGGTTACATGATATTCAGATAAAAGCACCCCTATTAGCTTTGCCATTAATAATTGGAACATCCAGGGGGTTGGATAAAAAACAAATTGGTATAATTTTGTTGTTTTTTATTGCAGCCGTTACAGTTGCATCATTGATCATTGCTTTTATTTTCTTTGGTTTTACCGGGGTTGTAGTGGATAATATAAAAGATGCATCAGTTTTTATTTCACACATTCGTTTTTCTTTGATGGTAAATGTTGCCATTTTTTTTCTCGCACTATTTGTATTTGATAATTATTATTTTAAACCATCCGGGATTGCAAAAATAATTTTTATAATTACCTTATTTTGGTTAATAATTTTCCTGGGATTGTTTCAAACCTTAACAGGTATTGTGATTTTTACTATTATTGGCTATTTCATGGTTGTGAGATCAGTTATTTTAATTAAGAATCGTATTATCAGGTATTTATTGTTTGTTTTATTAATTGGTATTGTCCCTGCATCTTTAGTGCTCATCCATGGGGAGGTGGTTAAATATTATGATGTAGAAGAGGTAATACCGGGTTCATTAGCCCTGTATACCTCTAATAATAACATTTACCACCATGACCCTGGCCGGAAAGAAATTGAAAATGGGAAATATGTATGGATATATGTTTGCGAAGATGAGATAAGAGAGGAGTGGAATAAGAGAAGTGAATTAAATTATAGTGGTTATGATCTTAAAGGCCAAGAGATAAAATATACACTGGTAAGATTTCTTACCTCAAAGGGGCTGCGAAAAGATTCAGCAGCAATTTGGAAATTATCAGACAGTGATGTGCACAATATTGAAAAGGGAATAGCAAATTATATTTATTCTGATAAATTCAGTGCGAAAGCATTGATATACCGTATTATTTGGGAATTTGACCGTTACAGGAAAGGTCTTAATCCAAGTGGTCATTCATTAACTCAAAGGATAGTGTATTGGAAAACCGGACTGGAATTGATCAAACAGAATTTTTGGTTTGGTGTTGGGACAGGTGATCTGCAGATGGTCTTTGATAAGCAATATGAGGATGATAATTCAGTTCTGGAACCGGATTGGAGATTACGGGCACATAATCAATTTTTGTCTTTTTTTATTGCTTTTGGAGTTTTTGGGTTTTTGTATTGTACTTTTGCCCTGTTTGCCCCTGTAGTGCTTGAAAAGAAGTATCATGACCTCTTTTTTATGATATTCTTTATTATTGGAGTTTTATCTTTCCTTAATGAAGATACGCTTGAAACTCATGTCGGCGCAACCTTTTTTGCGTTTTTTTATGCTTTGTTACTTTTTGGATTAAAGGATGTAAGTCGGCAGTCCACAGTCCACAAAAAAGCAAATAGCGATTAAAAAATTTGCAATTAGCATTATTTATTTAAAATTTTAGGCACTTTTAACTTTAAAAACTGAGTAGTTACAAGAAAATACTATATATGAACCATGATGTTTTAATGAAAAAAGCCATTGAGCTTTCAATTAAGAATACTGAAAATGGAGGTGGTCCGTTTGGCGCCGTAATAACAAAGAATGGTGAAATAATATCAAAATCTGTTAATCGGGTTACTGAAGATAATGATCCCACCGCTCATGCAGAAATATTGGCTATCAGGGAAGCTGCAAAACAGCTCAAAACGTTTAATTTGAACGGCTGTACAATATATTGTTCCTGCGAGCCATGTCCGATGTGTTTTGGTGCAATATACTGGGCAAGGATAGATAAGATATTTTATGCTTGCAACCGGTATGATGCAAATAATCACGGATTCGATGACGAACATTTATATAAAGAGATTAAACTTCCAACCGGACAAAGGGAAATTTCATTTAAGCAATTATTAAGAAAAGAGGCACTGGAAGCATTCGAAAAATGGGAAAAGAACGAAAAGAAAATATTGTATTGATGTATGAAAAGTTATCAAAAGAATTTTTTCTCAGAGATGTACTTGAAGTAGCTCCGGAATTGTTAGGGAAATATCTGGTAAGAAATTATGAGGCAAATGGGATTATCCGGTATCTTATTACGGAAGTAGAGGCATACAGAGGTGAAGAAGATAA
>JAUXED010000032.1 GCA_030618105.1 Bacteroidota bacterium
TTAAACCTCTGCGCATTATTGATGCAGCACGGTATACTGAAACAAAGAATATCCCACTGGTTCTGAATACTCCTTTTACTATATTGAAAACTATTGGTAATAACAGGCTTACAGAAAAAAACTATTTCACTGAAGATGAGATAAAATCATATTTCAACACGGTTAAGGATTATTCTTCTACCGGGGATTTCAGGCACCAAAATGTTGTTATCATAATAATGGAGAGTTTCTCAAAAGAATATATCGGGGCTTTGTCCGGTAATGAGGGTTACACACCATTTCTTGATTCACTTAGTAAACATGCACTAATATTTCCAAATGCTTTTGCTAATGGTAAAAGATCAATTGAAGCTATGCCATCTATAATTGCTTCATTACCTACTCTGATGACAAGCTCGTATATTTCTTCCGGATATGCAACAAACAATATAAACGGTCTTGCATCATTGCTAAAAAACAAAGGGTATCATACATCGTTTTTTCATGGAGGATCAAATGGGACCATGGGGTTTGATAATTTTGCTTATGCTGCCGGCATTGATGAATATTATGGAATGAATGAATATGGAAAAGACAAAGATTTCGACGGTAATTGGGGAATTTTCGATGAAGAATTCCTGCAATTCTATGCTTCGAAACTAAATTCATTCAAAGAACCTTTTTTTAGTTCTGTATTCACCCTTTCCTCACATCATCCATACACAATACCCGGAAAATATAAAGGAAAATTCAGAAAGGGACCCCTTAAGATACTTGAAGCAGTTGGTTATAGTGATTTTTCACTCAAACGGTTTTTTGAAACAGCTTCAGAAATGCCATGGTTCGAAAATACATTGTTCGTAATTACTGCAGATCATACTGCGCAAGCCATCAAGCCAGAATATATAACTAACCATGGACAGTTCAGGGTCCCGATAATATTTTTTCATCCCGCAGATTCATCTCTGCAAGGAAAGAAAAACCTAATAACCCAGCAATTGGATATAATGCCATCTGTGCTTGATTACCTTGATTATAATAAACCATTTATCAGCTTTGGAAATTCAGTTTTACGTCCCCGGGAAGATCATTTTGCACTCACCTTCCAAAATGGTATTTACCAGTACCTTGAAAACGGGTATATACTTATTTATAATCAGAATGAAGGCCCTATATCTCTATATCACTTTGAAACAGATCCTCTCCTTGAAAACAACCTCCTTAGAACCTCACAAAGTACCAGAATTGAAATGGTAAAGAAGTTACAGTCTATAATCCAGGTTTATAACCGCAGGATGATAAAGAATGAAATGGTTGTAAAATAAGAAGTTGCTGGGTGCTGGGTACTGGGTGCTTGTTGACTGGTTCAAGGCTGTTATGCATCTATTTTCAAGCATAATAAGTATAGGGATTTTGCGATCCGCCGGTTGGCGGAGAAGCAATCTCTCCCGGCTTTTCGTAAAGCTCATGACAGTCTATTTAATCAGAATCTTTCTATTTTTTTCGTTAATATTTTTAACTTTATCCATCAAAAATAAATTTCAGTGATAAAAACAAATATTATGAAAAAAACTCACATTACCCTGTTAGTATTATTCATTGCTTTCCTGTCGACAACCTTTGGACAAAATGAAGCGCGACTACTTCGTACACCGGCTATTCACAACGATCAGATCGTGTTTAGCTATGCCGGTGATCTTTATTTGGTTAACAGCAATGGTGGAATGGCACGTAAACTTACAACACATATTGGTTACGAAGTCTTTCCACGTTTCTCACCTGATGGAAATTATATTGCCTTTACCGGTCAGTACGATGGGAACACCGAAGTTTTTATTATACCATCCAAAGGAGGATCACCTGAAAGACTTACTTATACCGCAACCCTGTCAAGAGATGATATCGGCGACCGGATGGGGCCTAATAATCTTGTTATCGGCTGGACACCGGATGGGAAGGATATTATTTTCAGGTCGCGCAAACAAAGTTTTAATTCCTTCGTTGGGGCACTTTTCCTCATCTCGAAAGAAGGTGGATTAACCCGTAATGTTCCTATTAGCAAGGGAGGCTTTTGTTCATACTCGCCCGATGGTAAAAAGCTGGTTTTTAACTGGTTGTTCAGGGAGTTCCGTACATGGAAATATTACAAGGGTGGTATGGCTGACGACCTGTGGGTTTACGATTTTGAAACAGGGGAAGCGGAGAAGATAATTGAAAATCCACACCAGGATATTATTCCAATGTGGGTAGAGGATGAAATATTTTTCCTCTCTGACCGTGACCGGACAATGAACCTGTTTGTATATAACAATAATACAAAGGAAACAACCAAAGTAACGCACTTTGATAATTATGATATCAAATTCCCATCTCATAGTGATGGTCAAATTGTATTTGAGAACGGAGGATATATTTATAAGTTCGATACAAAAACCAAAACACAGGAGAAAGTAAATATCCTGCTGGCTGATGATTTTGCTTATGGAAGAGCCGAGATCAAAGATGCAAGTAAGAATATTAACGCTGGAGATCTTGCACCTAACGGGGAACGGGTGGTGTTCAGCGCACGCGGTGATATATTCACTCTCCCTGCCAAACATGGAATTACCCGTAACCTGACTAAAACATCAGGAGTACATGAACGTGGCGCCTATTGGTCGCCAGATGGTAAACATATTGCATATATCTCTGATCAAACCGGAGAATTTGAGATATGGATGCAAAACCAGGATGGCTCCGGTAAACCTGTACAACTTACAAAAGGTTCAAAAACCTTTATTTTTGATATACTTTGGTCACCCGACAGCAAAAAGATACTGTTCAATACCAAAGAACAAAAACTGTTGTATGTAGATGTGGAAACCGGCAAAACAGTTCTGGTGGACAAGTCGGATGAAGCTCCGTGGTTCAGATATAACTGGTCGCCCGACAGCAAATGGATTGGCTATACCAAATCAGAAAAAGGTATGACCAAATTACGATTATTCAATACCGGGACCGGGAAGACACATGTTATTACCGACGGATGGTACAATTCAAATAACCCGGTATTCAGCAGCGATGGCAAATACCTGGTTTTTACCTCAGCAAGAACATTTAGCCCTACATACAGCCGCACCGAATGGAATCATGCCTATGTTGATATGACCAAAGTGTACCTGATAACCCTGGCAAAATCAACTCCTTCACCCTTTGCTCCTGAAAATGATGTAGTAAAACCGGAAGAAGATGAAAAAGATAAAAAAGATGAAAACGGGGATAAGAAAGATAAGGAAGCAGAAAACAAGAAGGTTATGATAGACATTGACGGGATAAAAGAGAGAATTGTGGCTCTGCCGGTGAAAGCATCTAACTATTTTAATCTTTACGGTGGTAAGGATAAAATATATTACATAGAAAGATCGTCGAAAGGTGGAGGAATGACAGCTAAGGTTTATGATCTTAAGGAGAAAGAAGAAAAAGAACTGGGTAAGAACATAAGATTCACAGTATCTTCAAACGGCAAGAAAATGCTTGTGACGCAGAATAAAAAATATGCTGTGATCCCTTTACCATCAGGAAAGGTTACGCTTAAAGATACTATTGATCTTTCCAATATGAAGGTGTTTGTTAACCTGAAAGAAGAATGGAACCAGATTTTTGATGAAAGCTGGAGACATATGAGAGATTTCTTTTATGCACCGAACATGCATGGTGTTGACTGGAAAGCAATGCATGACAAATATGCCGGGATGCTTCCATGGGTGAATCACAGGAATGATCTTACATATATACTTGGCGAAATGGTTGGAGAGTTAAGTGTAGGACATGCTTACGTTAATAATGGTGAACGACCTAAACCCGACAGGATCAAGACCGGTCTTCTGGGAGCTAAACTCAGCAAGCATGAATCCGGCTACTACCGTATTGAACACATCCTTGACGGAGCAAACTGGAGCAGTAGCCTTCGATCGCCTTTTAAGGAGATAGGTGTTAATATGGAGAAAGGAGACTATATTCTTGCTATTGATGGTAAACCCACTGGCGAAATGGTTAATGTTTACCGGGAACTTGTTGGCAAAGCCGGCAACCAGGTGATACTGGAAGTAAATAACAAACCAGAGAAAGAGGGTAGCCGTGAAGTGCTTATCAAGCCAATAGGTGATGAATCTAACCTTTATTATTACAACTGGGTTCAGAGTAATATCAGGAAAGTTAGTAAAGCAACCAATGAAAAAGTTGGTTATCTGCACATACCTGATATGGGAGTTACCGGATTGAATGAGTTTGTAAAGTATTACTACCCACAACTTCAGAAAGAGGCACTGATCATTGATGTACGGGGCAATGGTGGCGGAAACGTATCTCCTATGCTTATTGAAAGGCTTATGCGGGATATTACTTATGCTACCATGCATACCGGACAGAAGACAGGGAATATTAATCCTGTAGGACAGCTTTTGGGACCTAAGGTTTGCCTTTTGGATAAGTATTCAGCATCAGATGGCGACCTTTTCCCTTACCGGTTCAAATACAATCAATTAGGCAAGCTGATCGGTACCCGTTCGTGGGGAGGAGTTGTTGGCTACAGCGGCACAATACGATGTATTGACGGCGGATCCCTGGTAACCCCTTCATATGGTCCGTATGCAGCAGATGGAAGCGGGTGGATAATTGAAGGAATTGGTGTTGAACCGGATATTGTTATTGAGAACGACCCGGCTGATGAATACAAAGGCATAGATGCTCAACTCAGTAAAGCCATAGAGGTGATCCTTAAAGAGCTTGAAGAATACAATCCTGAAGTTCCGCCAATTCCTCCTTTTCCGGATAAATCCGGCGGAGGAAAATAATGAGTTATGAATTAGTTAAAGTATGTAGTAGGAAGTATATAGTAAGTAGAAGTTAGTAACAAAACTTTCACTGTACTTTTTAATTGTCCTGTTGTCTTTTAACATTTTTAATAAGTATTGTGTAGACATTTTTCAGGACGGGACAACTACTTACTACCTACTTCTTACTTCTTACTCAATCTTTTAGTTATCCCGATCCTCAAAGTTTTCTTTCTCTTTATCCTCTATTCTCTTGATAATAAAGTATATCAGTGCAAATAAAAGGAATGCTATAAACAGAACATAAAGCACAATTATGAACATTGGAATGTCTTATATTTCGTTTTTAATAAATAAATCTGCTAACCCGAAATTTAATTAACCTAATTTCACGGCGGTACCATAAACCAGTATTTCGGAAGCACCCTGCATTATCATGGATGTATGCATACGCACGTTAACCACGGCATCGGCACCAAGTTTTCTGGCATCCTCCTCCATTCTTTGCAAGGACTGTTCTCTTGACTGAGCCTGCAGAAGTGTATATTCATGTATCTCCCCCCCTACGATATTTTTCAAGCCGGCGAAAATATCCCTGCCAATATGCCTGGCTCTTACAGTGCTGCCTCTTGCAATACCCAGTATTTCAATAATATTTTTTCCCGGTACAGTTTCTGTTGATGTAATAATCATAATATATGGTTTTTTATTAATATGAATTGATTCTTCATAAACTAATTGATCCGGTAAATTCCTAAAAACCGGATATGCAATATAGTTAAAAATTATTTTTGATTTTAATATTTATAAAGAACTTGCCGATTGAATAATTATGGTTTTATTTGCTCTGCAAAAATTATAACCTCATATGACTTTTATATGGATCCTTGCAGTATTGATCATTTTTTCCGGCTTTTTTGCTTTTTTAATAATACGTTTATATCGGGTCCCAAAGTCCCCATATCAAATCACACCGGAAAAATCCGGAATCCCATTTAAAGAAATAAAATTTCCTACAAAAAACGACTGTCATTTATATGGTTGGTGGATGCCATATCAAAACGAATCATCACTCCCGGTGCCGACCCTGATCCTGGTTCATGGCTGGGGTCGTAATGCAGGTTACATATTACCATATATCAAAAAGCTTTACCCTTTCGGTTACAATTTACTGGCATTTGATTTACGAAGTCATGGTAATAGTGACTCTGACAAACATCCGAATATGTTACAATTCTCGGAAGATATACGGGCAGCAATTGAATTTATTTTAGAACAAGACACTGCAAAACCCGGTGAGATTGGGGTTATAGGATTGTCTGTCGGCGGTTCAGCAGCAATACATGCTGCCGCTTTTGATAACAGGATAAAAAGCGTAATAACAATTGGGGCTTTCGCAAATCCGGTTGATATTATGAAATACCAGTTTCAGGAAAAGCACATTCCGTTTTTCCCCCTGATGTGGCTCCCTATGAAATATTTCCAATTTAAGATGGGTGCAAAGTTTGAACAAATTGCTCCGGTTAATATTATTAAAAACACAAAAGCAAATATATTTCTGATACATGGCAGTGATGATAAAATTGTCCCGGTTGAACATGGGAAAAAGCTAAAAAATGCAGCTAATCCCGAAACAACAAAATTATGGGTTGTTCCCGGTAAAGGGCACAGCAATTGCAGTAATCATCCGGAGTTCTGGAGTAAAGTAAATTCCTTTATCCACTCCACCATGTCCCTCTATCATTGAACAAGGCTACAAAATTCTCAATTGTTCTATCGTAGCCCTTTTCAATATCATCAGGAAAGTAACATGCAGGCAGTTCACCAATTCTTCTGTGGTAATGTATACAATCACAGCATGTACCTTTTTTTCCGCAGGGATATGTGCAATTACAGAAGTTCATGTTTTGTTCTTTTTTACATTCAGACATGGTTAAATTAGTAAATGGTTAAATGAGTAAATGATTAAATGAGTAAATGATTAAATGCGTAAATGATAAAATAGCTATTGTTATTTGCACTATAGACTACTGTTGACTGCCTAATTCTTTCCAATTACTTTCATTTCTGTTCGCCGGTTCCGGGCACGACCTTCCGGGGTAGAATTATCATCAACTGGCTGGGACATTCCGTAACCTTTAAACGAAAGTCTCTTTTTGTCTATCTGATGTTCGATCAGGTATTTATAAACTGCTTTAGCCCGGTTCTCTGAAAGTGTTATATTATAAGCTTTATCCCCAATATTATCAGTATGCCCGCCAATTTCCATTATCACTCCGGAATTCAGACTAAGAAATTCAACCAGTTTATTCAATTCAACGCGCGACTTATCTCTAAGACGAAATGAATTATACTCAAAGAATACATTCCTTAATACAGATTTTTGCCCGGTAATAATTGGGCTTAATGGAACATCTCTATGATAGGGATTAACAGCCTCGTGGATACCCGATAAGGAAAAATGTTCGGAAAAAAACAAAAAACCTTCTTTAGAAACATTCAAAGCATAGTCCTTATTAGTAGGTATACAAACAAGAAAACTTCCATCTTTTCCTGAGAAAGCTTCCATAACTACATTAGCAGATTTAATGTCGATCAACTCAAATTTTGCTGTCAGTGGTTTCCCTGTTCCTATGTCAAATACCTTTCCTGTCATATAAGAAACCGGTTGGGGTCTGACTTCCTTATAGAGTTCGAATTCATATATATCTTTTCCTGATTCACTAAGCCGGTCGGAAGAAAAATATGCTTTATCCCCTTTCGCATTTACAATCAATCCGATTTCATCACCGTGGGTATTAATAGGGTATCCAAGATTCTCAGGCTGATCCCAGGTTCCGTCATCATGTTTTTTCACCCGGAACAGGTCGAATCCACCCATACCAGGATGACCATCTGATGAGAAAAAAAGGGTTTGGTTATCGGGATGAATATAAGGTGACATCTCATCGTCTGACGTATTAATAGTATCACCAAGATTCACCGGCTTATTCCAGTAACCTTTATCATTCCATGAGCTTTTCCAGATATCCATTTTTCCTTTCCCGCCCGGGCAGTTACTTATAAAATAGAGTGTATTTCCATCAGCCGAAAGACATGGTTGCGCTTCCCAGCTACTTGAATTTACCGGAGCGCCGATATTTGAAGCAACAGACCACCTATTTTGAAACTTGGCAGAAAAATAGATATCACAGCTTCCATATCCCTCTTTCCTGTTACAGGCAGTAAAAAACATATACTTCCCATCAACCGATAATGACTGGGCTCCTTCGTTCTGCGAAGTATTCAATGGAGGACCTAAATTCTCCCTCTTCGCCCACAAGCCATCTTCATATTTACTTACGTAGAAATCCTCGTTTCTGGAGATTCCCAGCAAGTCAGGTCTCTTTTTCCCTTTCACGAGTACCGTAAAAATGAGGGTCTTCTCATCGGCAGTAAGCGAAGGCCAGTATTCATCGTATTCTGAATTAACATTCTTACCCAGATTTACAGGATTATACGGAACCGGATTCAGGAGTGCCTGAAGAGCAAACTCACAATTCTTAACCCCTTTCACGGCTAGTCTTACTCTCTTTTCACTTCCCTGACCCTGATTAAGAAAAGCCTGATAGTGATCTTTTGCATCATTATACATTCCGGATAAATGTTCAATATGGGCAAGATTATAAAGTGCGTTTGGAAAGAATTCAGGATCAATAGCAACAGCTCGTTTAAACGAATTTATTGCAACAGGATAATCTCTTAAATCTACACAAACCTCAGCAAGCATAAGGTGAGCCTCAATAAAACCATCATCAATTTTTACAGCCTCTTTAAGTTCAACTACAGCTTTTACGTAATCCAGAAAGTCATAGTACTGCTTTCCCAGATTATAGTGTTTAAGTGCTTTACCCGATGTAGTATGTGGTTCGCCCTGCCCCTGCAAAACAAGAGCCGGAATTATTATAAACCATACGAATAAAAAATACCTGGACATATTATTCGCTTTTGTAACAATAAAGCTAAGAAAAAAACACCCTTTTAACTTTTAACCTCTTAAATTTATAGCTTTTCAACTCTTAACCTCTTAATTCTTAACTTTATAACTTTCAACTTTATAACTTTATAACTCCTTCTAGGGGATATGCATAAATTTATGCGCCTGCAGGGATATACTCCATTTCGTATTATTCTTTACGTATTCAACAATCTCAGGTATAATCTGCCTGTACCTGCTCCACTCAGGTTGTAAAAACAATTTGCAGCCGGTATTCACTTTAGCAGCATTTATTTCAGCCCATTCAAAGTCTTCCGGTTTCTGAATTATCACTTTCAATTCATCAGCTTTTGAAAAAATATCATTCAATGGAGGAGTATTTTCCTTTGGAGAAAGGCAAATCCAGTCCCATATACCGGAAAGCGGGTGAGCACCGGATGTTTCAACAAAGGTTTTTATTTCATATTTTTTTAACTGTTCGCACAGATAATCCAGATTATAAAGAGAAGGCTCTCCACCGGTTACAACAACCGCACCGCATCCCGATTGATTTGCATGCCTGACAATGATATCCGTATCCACCAGCGGATGCAGGTCAGGATCCCAGGTAAATTTAGTATCGCACCAGCTGCAACCAACATCACATCCTCCTATCCGGATAAAATATGCAGGTTTCCCTGTATGGAATCCTTCACCCTGGATAGTATAGAATTCTTCAACAAGAGGAAGTTTTTTCCCCGTTTCCAGTCCTGATGCTTTCGCCATCATATTGTTTTTTCGGGGGGAATAGAATATAATTTATTTGTATGTACAATTTTTACTCAAGAGAAAACCCATAAGCCTGCAGGAATTTATCAAACAGGGCTGTATTCTCATATATTCCCATAAATTCTTTCGCACCTGGTCCGTATGCAAATACAGGTACCATAACACCTGTATGACCTTTTGTTGTAAAACCACCTTCAACTGTACCATTCTCAAAACTACCACCGTTTATTCCGAGTCCGCCACACTCATGATCAGCGGTAACTACAACAAGTGTATTCCCATCAGCCTTTGCAAATTCAAGAGCTTTCGCGACAGCATGATCAAAATCTATAACTTCTTCAATGATGTATTCAGTACTATTTGCATGCCCGCCCCAGTCGATCTGTGACCCTTCAACCATCAGAAAGAATCCTTTCTTATTATTATTCAGAATTTTCATAGCAGTGACAGTAGCATCCGGAAGCATATCTTCTCTCCCCTCCGAGTACCTGGGATTATGTATATCGGCTGTTAATCCTGCCAGTTTACCCTCAGTGATCCCGGAAATCTTATCCATATCGAAAAGAACATTATATCCTCTTTCCTCAAGTTCTTTTGTAAGGTCTCTTCCATCTTCCCTTTTCATAAAATGGTCACGTCCTCCACCAATAAACACATCAATTTCTGTTTTCAAAAAGTCTGCTGCGATTTCCTCATACATATTCCGGTTAGGCTGGTGAGCTATAAATGATGCAGGAGTAGCATGTGTAATAGCACTGGTTGATACAAGTCCTGATGCAAGACCGTGTTCTTCGGCAATTTCCAGAATAGATATGAGTGCTATTGTGTCCGGATCCATTCCTAACATTCCGTTTTTCGTTTTCGTACCTGATGACATCGCTGTGCCTGAAGAGGCGGAACCGGTAACATAATTGTCTGACGAATAGGTTTTTATAAACCCTATGTGTCTGAATTGTTCTATTGCCAGGGGACCATGGTTAGCAGTCATACCGGCATAGATCTGAGAAACACCCATTCCGTCGCCAATCAGAAAGATGATATTTTTCGGATGTTCGGGTTCTGTCTCTTTCTTTTCAGGCTGACATCCGAATACCAGTACAATAGAAAGGAAGATCACAAGATATTTAACTTTACTTTTCATAACATGTAGATTTTTGACTGTAAAAATAGCAAAGTAATATTGATTTGCCTCATAAGAAAATAAAAAAACCAAAGAGTTGTGTTGCAGTGATGTAATGTTAAATAGTTTATAAGTTGAGTCTGCTCCGAAAAGTCAAAAAAAAAATGCCACTAAAACACTAAGTCACCAAGATTCACAAAGGGTTTATTTTCATTACTTTAACTTTTGTGTATCTTTGTGTTTTTGTGTCTTTGTGGCAAGAATAATACTTTTCGGAGTTGGCTCTAAGTTGAGAAGTTAAAAATTGCGTTCTATTTTTTTTGTCCTTCTTTACAAATAAACTCATCAACAAATCAACAAATAAACTTTTTTTTTAAGAGGCAGTTTCCTATTCTTCCTTTGATCCAAATAGTAGCCTGCAATCTCTTTCCGATCCTTCTTTCCACCATTCAGCAGGAATAACATTCCAGTTATCACCTGCCACAGGGTTAACATCTCCCTGTTGTTTAATCCATTCCATCATATAAAACCTAAGGTCTTTGCCGGTAGAACTAATAACCCGTTTATTCAATTCATTCCCGGGGATACCTGCACCAAGGGTCAGATGCCCACCCCCGCCATTCCCACGGTACGAGTTAACCGCCACTTTGTAGGTTTTGGAAAGTTCAAATTCCGAATCATCATTAAGAGAATAAATAATAATACGATTGCTAACAGGATGTGATACATCCACAGTATATTTTAATCCTGCTCCCGAGTCGAAATTATAATACTGTCCATCCAGCACGTAGGATTGGTACCTGTCACTGAAAACAGGTGCTCCGGTTGAGTCAGTTTTGAATTTCAGTAAATGGTCATTTTTATTCTTCATTGTATTAAACCAGTTAGCATAAGAAAATTCCAGATAATCTTTAATCTCCTGCCCTGTCAATTCCATTGTATAAAGAAAATTCTCAAACCTGTACAGTTTGAACATATCCCTAACCCTGATAATTCCGGAAGGAAGGGTTGCATTGAAAGACAAAGGAGCTGTAAAAGAAACATCTGCTTTGGTCAGATCCAGTTGGATGTTATGCACAAGATCAACAAAGGCAGAGTTTCCAAAGAACGCATATTTTGCACTGATGCCGTTTTCAAGTCTTCCCAGAGGGGTAGAAACATATTCAAGTACCGCCCGGAACTTTTCCCGGAAAGTACTGTCAAACTTTTCATCCGGTGTAATCCCGGACACATTGATTAGTTCACCTTTAATTTTTTTATTGTATTTCCCTGTTTCATTGTCAAAAGATAAATGTACATCTGCAAGGGCAAGAAATCGGGCATGACTTCCGGCATTCAGCATCAGGACACTATCCCCGTTATTATTTACAATAAATTGGTTTAGTGGATTATGATCATGACCAAGCATTACAATATCAAAACCCGGAACCTGTTGAGCTACCAGCAGTGATGCATTTTCATTACAAGAAGTAGAAGCATCGGAGCCATGATAACTATAATCGTACCCGGCATGAAAAAGTCCTATTAAAAGATCAGGATCTTCCTTTTTCAAAATTTCAGGGACCCAGTAATGAGCAGAACTGATCATATCTTCAAATTGCATCCCTTCCCACAACTTTTCAGGCAGCCATTGCGGAATTGCCGGGGTGATCAGTCCAAGAACAGCAATTTTCAAACCTTTCCGGTTAATTATTGTATATGGCTTAAAATAGGGTTTATTGGTTTCAGTGTTAACAGCATTAGCCGCGAGCCAGGGAAAATTAAATTCCTCCACAAGTTTATCATAGACCCTATGTCCTGCTTCAATATCATGATTTCCAACAGTTGCAGCATCATAGCCCATAAAATTCATTACCGCGGAGCATATATGCAGGTTACCTGTATCAATATAGTTTGAATAATATACCACCGGTTGTCCCTGAAGGATATCACCATTATCCAGCAATATTACTTCCCTGTCATCCTGATCTCTTTCTGAACTTACCAGGGAGTATATATGGGCCAGTGATACGGATACTTCAGCACTATCTATAAAATCAAATGGAAAAATTGATCCATGAAGGTCGGTTGTTTCAAAAATCTGAAGGTGAATATTATCAGGTTTGTTCTTTGAAAAAGGAGCACATGCTGCAAGAAGCAACAATGTGAATAACCATAGAATTGATATTTTCTTTACTCTCATTGTATTTAGTTGAAAAGGTTAATACTATTCAAATGAAACTGCTGAATTTGAATGATTGTAGAATAAGACTGAGGCTGTTTTTGCGATGTTTAGTATTTGGTAAATAAATCTTATAAACATAATAAAAACCCGTTTAACCCATAATCAATATATTAAACTGAAGACTTATAAAAACTTTGATAAAGGTTTTAAAAATATCCTTATTTTAAATACTTTTAGCCATATTTTTTTTCAATTATTAAACAGACCCATTATGACATCAGAAATAATCACTACCGAATTTTACAAAAAGTATGGTGAAGCCGGTGAGAGTCCACGGGTATTTTTCTCTCCGGGACGTGTTAACCTGATAGGAGAACATACCGATTACAACGGAGGTTATGTGTTTCCTTGTGCGTTAAGCTATGGCACTTACATGGCTGCCAGGATCACAGATACAAAAACCATAAAATTTGCTTCATTGAATTTTGATTTTACTATTGAGATACCTCTCTCTGACTTAAATAATAAAGTTGGGAATGAATGGGTAAATTTTCCTCTTGGTGTATTTGATGAATTTAGAAAAACAGGAGTTGAACCGGATCATGGAATTGAACTACTGTTTTCAGGCGATATTCCGAACGGTGCCGGCTTATCATCATCTGCATCAATTGAAACTGTGACAGGGTTTTTTATTAACAAAGTATTTGGAAACGACAAGCTGGATTTGGAGGAACTTGCACTGTTGTGTCAACGGGCAGAGAATAAATTTGTAGGGGTTAACTGCGGAATTATGGACCAGTTTACAGTATCTGTCGGAAAAAAAGATCATGCAATTTTCCTTGATTGTGACACTCTGAATTATGAGCTTGTTCTACTAAAACTCGATGGTTTGAAACTTATAATTTCAAATACAAATAAGAAAAGACAACTTGCTGATTCGAAATATAATGAAAGACGTGGTGAATGTGAAAAGGCAGTGAAGTACCTGAATAAAGTCAAAAAGATAAAAAACCTGGGGAAATTATCTCTAAACGAATTTAATGAACTATCGGACCGGATACCGGATGAAATAATTAGAAAAAGGGCTTTGCATGTTGTTTCCGAAGACCAGCGATGTATTGAAGCTGTTGATGCCCTGAAAAAGGGAGATATGGTGAGGTTTGGTGTCCTGATGAACGAATCACATGACTCATTAAGAGATGATTATGAAGTAACAGGCACAGAATTAGACACTCTTGTTGAAGAAGCCCGCGATATTAAAGGAGTTCTTGGATCACGTATGACCGGTGCAGGATTTGGCGGTTGCACTGTTAGTCTGGTTAAAGAAGAAGCTGTAGATATATTTATTGAAAAAGTGGGGGAAAAGTATGAGCAGAGAACCGGGTTGAAACCTGATTTTTATGTTGCTGATGTTGGAAACGGGGTTACAGAAATTCAATAAGTTCAATATCTGTTATTTACCGATCTGAATACAGGAATTAAGAAAAAAAATCATTGATTGACCAATTTATTTCTATTTTTGTCTACTTATCAAATTAATAATAACTAAGAACTATTTAACATGGAACAAAGTTTCGATCTTGGATGGATAGATTACTCCATCATGCTTATTTATTTCATTTTTGTCCTTGGTATTGGATGGACCCTGAAAAAGTACATGAAATCGTCAACTGATTTTCTTGAAGCCGGTAGGTCGCTACCTGCCTGGATAACAGGATTAGCATTTATCGCTACAAACCTGGGGGCGTTAGAGGTAATCGGCATGGCTGCTTCAGGAGCCAAATATGGTATTGCCACTGTTCATTTTTACTGGATAGGCGCTATTCCTGCCATGATTTTCCTTGCTATTTTCATGATGCCATTTTATTACAATTCAAAAGCCCGGTCAGTTCCGGAGTATCTGAAATTACGGTTTGATGAAAAAACACGGGGATTCAATGCCGTTACTTTCGCTGTTATGACCATATTTGCTTCAGGTATATCAATGTATGCCCTGGCCTTGCTTATGGAAACTCTTCTGGGTTGGGATTTTAACTTCAGTCTGCTTATTTCTGCTGTAATAGTACTTGTTTACGTTTACCTTGGAGGACTGACATCTGCAATTTATAATGAGGTGTTACAGTTCTTTTTAATTGTAATTGGTTTCCTTCCTTTAGTAATTATCGCTTTAATTCATATTGGAGGATGGGAAGGATTAAAATCAAGTCTTGATGTTGTTGCAGTCAACAATGGTTTTGAAGCCGGAGCGTACACAGAATCCTGGCGACATATGGGTAATGCCGAATCAAATCCTTTGGGTGTTGGAATAATGGGTGTTGTTGTAGGTCTTGGTTTTGTACTGTCATTTGGTTACTGGTGTACGAACTTCCTTGTAGTGCAAAGAGCCATGGCTGCAGATTCAATCACTTCTGCCCGGAAAACCCCGCTTATCGGAGCTATTCCAAAAATGTTCATTCCATTCCTGGTAATATTACCCGGAATGATAGCTATTGCATTAACCAGCGACCCGGACAGCGGATTCGCACTTCCCGTAAAAGGAGAAGCTTATGATTATGACAAGACAATTCCCATGATGCTTGGATATTACTTTCCTACCGGGGTCCTCGGACTTGGACTTACTGCCCTGATGGCATCATTTATGTCAGGTATGGCCGGTAATGTTACTGCTTTTAATACGGTATTCACTTATGATATTTATCAAGCCTATATTAACAAAAGCAAATCTGATAAACATTACCTGCGTGTAGGACAGCTTACTACAATATTTGGAATACTTGTAAGTATTCTTGCAGCATATGTGGCAAGCCTGTTTAACAACCTGATGGATTTTCTCCAGTTAGTATTTGCATTCATTAACGCTCCACTGTTTGCTACTTTCCTTCTAGGTATGTTCTGGAAGCGAGGCACAGGGCATGGAGCATTTTTCGGATTGCTTGCAGGAACAGGGGCAGCTGCATTACATCACGGACTAACTGTTCCGATAGGTGCAATGACGCTGGTAAAAGGTGGTTGGCTTGGAACAATAATACATACATATCCAAGCGAAATGGCACAGAATTTCTGGACTGCCATTTATGCATTCATAACCTGTTTCGTGTTAACAATTATTATCTCAACCCTTACAAAACAGTTAAAAACAGACGGTCAGCTAAAGGGTCTTGTTTACTCACTTACACCTAAAGAAAAGGGAGAAGGGCTAAAATGGCACGATAAACCTGTTACTCTTGCAATTATTGTAGGTGTTATTTCAATTATTCTAAGTATTTTATTCTGGTAAAAATTATAAATTATGGGTTTAGATATTCGTTATCCAATAGGTTTCTTATTCTCCCTCATCGGGCTTATGTTAACAATTTTCGGATTAGTAACTGATAGTAATGCCGAACTGTACCATAGATCACTTGATATTAATGTCAATCTATGGACTGGTTTGGTCATGATTATTTTTGGTGGTTTTATGCTGATACTTGCATACACCTCTGCTAAAAAGAAAGCCGGGAAGAAAGAGGAGTAGTTGAAGAAGTCAAAGAGTCGAAGGGTCGAAGGGTCGAAGAGGGAAAAATTGTGTTGCAGTAATATGCAATGTGGTAATTAAGCCCCAGTGGGCGTAATCACCAGTCCCGGACATATTTTTTTCTACCATAGATAACATGTATATGTTTGTGACTAAGTTAATTCTTCTTTCTACGATTACAATCAACAAAGAGACCCCGGATGGGGTCTAATTCAGATAGCCACAGTAACGTCTGTGGTAATATGGTATAACAATTTAACCACAACCCCGGACGGGGTTGAATGGGACTATAAACAAATATTTTTCTTCGAATTCAATTCCCCTGGTTTTCTGTATCAGGCATTGAAATGCCTACCTGTTTTCATTCTATCCCCTGACGCTTATGGTCAGGATCGAGGACCTCTGGGATGAATAATATTTAACCAATAAGTTTCTGACGTATCTGAACTTGTTTTCGAGATTATTTTTAATTCCTTTTTCTCTTGTTTAGTTTTCAATTTACCAAAAATGTAGTTTTTTGATTTATTATAGAATCTTTCACAATCTCTTCCAAATATAAAATTAAATTGAAATCATGTTTTTGGGAACTAAAATCATATTTAAAAATTTCCAATCCAGGCATTTTTAATGCTGAATTAATATCAGTTGATTCTAATTCATTATTTAAGGATTGTGCTTTCGTTAATATTTGGTATAAATAAAATCAGTCCAATTAATATTTTTTTCATTTTTATGTTATTTGATTAATGTTCAATTCTCATTGTCAATCATTATAATGCATAACGGCGAGTATATGAAAAGTAGGCTATTGCGGAGCACTTATCTTCCAAGCTACGATGAACTTCAAATGAACCGCAACTCTTAATATTACTACTTTTTTGCCTATTTTTTATATGCATCCTGTGTGTTCGTGCTTTTTATAGAAAGCATATTGGTGTTAATTTAAAATCTATTTACTTTTTTAGGGTTTTTTCCCTAACAATCGAATTAAATTTATCAACCTCTTCCATAATCGGACTATGTGCAGAATTTTTGAAAGTAAAAAACTCCTTTTGCGGTGCTTTTAACTGATCAAAAAAGTCTTTTGCAACAGAATAAGGGGTTTGATAATCATATTTCCCCTGAAAAATATATACAGGTATTTGCATGCTATCAATATCATTAAACAGATTTTTATTTACTACATCAGGCCAAAGATGTTTAAGTGAAAATAAGCTGGCTGACATAAAATTCATTTTCTCACCAAATGTGTATTCTTTTGTGTCGAGTACCATTTTAATCACTGGCCACATTCCGGTCATTTCATGGGTTACTCCACCACCAAATTGAGTCACATAATTTCTTTCAACCATTAAGAAATCTAACCATACATCACTATTTGCAAGTGAATCAGGGAAACTAATTTCTGAGAGTGCTTCAACAGCATCCGCGTTGTTGTGTTTATTAGCCTGCTCTTTAGCCCATTCAAATGAAATTTGTTCTCCTTTATATTGATAACATACCTGACCGACGCCCAAATAAGCATGAAAAAGTTCAGGATGCTGATGGGCGGTTAAAATCCCTAAAAATGAACCCCATGAGTGCCCCATAATATAAATTTTTTCCTGATTAAACCGTTTAGCAAGAATTTCACTAAGCTCTCGGGTATCTGATATAAATTGTACCAGATTCATGCTTTCAACCGGAATGTGTTTTGAATAGGACTTACCTGCTCCGCGTTGTTCCCAATACACCATCACAAAATCATTTTCAATAGCTTGGTTAGCATTTTTCATAAACGCAATTTCCGGACTTCCAAGTCCGCCATGCAGAAAAAGCATTACAGGTTTGGTCATATCTGCACCACGAATAATAAAATACTGTTCTTGTCCTCCAAGCGTCATTTTTTCAATGGTAGAAATACTCCCTGTAAGAGTTTTACCATTTAAATCAGTAATCGGATCAGCTTTCCCTGGACTCTTAATCCAGAGTGTAACAGCAAGTCCTAAAATAATTACAAGTAGTCCGCCAACGATACACAATAGTACTTTAGTAATTTTTTTTAATATTTTTTTCATTTCTTAAAGTTTGTTTAAGATATTTTACATGACACAACGATTGCGCTATGGTGCGTATCCCGTAGGGTATGCACTATAACGCGTGTTAGAGCCCGTAAATAACTCATCCAATTCAGTTAAAAAGATCTCCAATGTTCTATTAAATAAAACGGGATTATCAAGATTTGCAAAATGCCCCGTGTTTTCTAAATCAATCAGGTTGAAATTGCCTCTTACTTTAAATGTCTCAATAGTGCTTTCAAGAACTTTATTGATTTCTTTGTCTTTATCACCTCGGATTATCTGAGCCCAAACTTGAGAGTTTTTTATCACTTCCAAATAATCAAAACTACCTAAATGTGGTACTAAATTCAGCACCGTTGATTTTTGGGCTTGTGACATCATCTCAATAATCTTTGTTTTCGAGTCTTCACTGACACCTGCCGAACCAGATAGTTTGCCAATCGTCTTCATGCTTATCAGTTTGTAAGTAAATTTCATCAGTCCTATTGTAAATCCTGATTTCTTTAATCTACCTGTTGTTCCATATGAAGTAAAAGATAGCATTCTGTCAGAATGCGCTTTCATTAATTCGTAACCGACATTTCCACCCATAGAATTACCAACGTAATGCACATTGCCTATTTCCAAAGTGTCGAGAAGCATTATTATGTCATTGCCAAATTGAGATAATTCAAAGTCTAATTCCGTTAACTCACTTGATGAAGATGTATTACCATGACCTCTAAGATTAATAGAAAGTGTTTTATATCTGTCCTGAAAGTATTTATGCTGGTTTTCAAACTGGCTTAAATTTGCTCCAAGTCCATGAACGAAAAGAATTGTCTCTTTATTTTCAATGCCAGTCAGTAGGTACTCCATATTAATCTCACCTATCTGAATATTTCTAATCTTTTTCTTTAGTGAATCAGACTGGAAATTGTAATTAACTTCATCCGTTTGAGAATAACTATTTTCCATTAAAATCACTGTTAATATTATAATTCCGATTGTCTTCATGTTACATCTCTATCTTTATGGGCTCTACGATAAGTGTATGAGTAGTGCGGGGTTTCGAAGCTCCGTACTATCAATTTGCACTACCTGTTTATTAAATGTTATTTCGTTTAAATATAGCACTTTCCCCGCATTACTTATGACACATTGTTATAAATTGGCCGTTAATAATAAATAGCGATCCATTTTATATGTTATCGAAGTTGTCTATTTGAATTAACTCCATGCTTAAGACAAAATGGTTCGTAGTACTTATACTTAAGCACTACGAACGGAATACT
Organism: Bacteroidota bacterium; assembly: GCA_030618105.1. Classification (GTDB taxonomy): domain Bacteria; phylum Bacteroidota; class Bacteroidia; order Bacteroidales; family VadinHA17; genus JADFUQ01. Next base: position 19,667 of record JAUXED010000032.1, read on the forward strand.
TTGACAATAATGATTGATTTATACTACTCTCTTTTTGTAATCGAGAGTCTTGTTTTTATCATACTTATGTTATACTTTCTGAATGCTTTATATTAAAGATTAACTTATTGGTCTGCTTCTCTCTTTTCCAGATATAATTGAAAAAAAGAATAAAAGTAATGGCTAACACAACATCAATAACTATGCTTATTGTTGAAGAAGGTTCTACTTGCAAAGAAAATTCGAAAATACCGCCCAATTTATAGTTTCCTCCTGATAAGTCAACTAGTAGGTTTAGGCCATTATGTACTCCTGAAATCAACCAGATAGATCTCCATTTATAAAATACAAAGGATAATAGTAAAGCTATTGTAAATCGTGATATAAAAGCTTCTAATGTAAAAGGGGACAGAATATGGTGTACTGCTGCAAATATAAGAGAAACCATCACAAGAAGTAATACCATTAAATTAGGATGGTCATCAAATTGTTTTATTGGGTATGCCCTAAACACCAACTCTTCTTTTAAAGAATTCAAGGTAAGTAGGAAAAGAATATTTAAAAGTAAATAGCCAATAAATGTTATAATACTAACATCAGCTGGAATACTAAAGCTTAAGCTTGCTCCACTGCCAGATATGCAATATAACACATACTCAATAGCTTGCATTAGCATACCAATAGCAGTGCCAATTAATAAAGGTTTTAGAACTGGGCCATTAAATCCTAACACTTTCATTGATTTTTTATGTATTAAGCTCATAACCAACCAAATTAAGAAGAACTGAAATGAAGCATAAAGTATAACTACAGTTAGAACTTTAAACGTCGGATTAAATCCTTGGCCTTGCAATTCAGATAAATCTAAATTTAATAACTCTGCTAACGGAAGTGCAATTACAATGCTTAATACTGAAACTATTAGAACTACAATAACAATTAGAATTCTTAAATGCACTTTTAATCGATATTTATTTTTTCTTTCTTTATTCATAATGGTTTCCATTTAGTTTTACTTATGAACCAAAAGTCTATATTCCTTTAATGGTTTGCAAAAACGATTGATATATTAAATTGTTTTCTGCTTCTATTCAGCTAAATATTATCTAAATTCAATTCACACTGAATATAAGGTTGTTCACATATTAATGAATGTAGTTTACATATTACGGATTAAAATATATATTTTGCTTGATATTTTCACTTATTATTACCGTAATTAAAAAAAAATGTTTATTTAAGTGATGGGAAATCAAATA
>JAUXED010000100.1 GCA_030618105.1 Bacteroidota bacterium
TTTCTGCTTTGAACAAATCCTTTTTCTATTAAATTTTCACGTAGTTTAAAATCCTCTGTGATTTTTTTCATAGCCTCCAAAATAGTTTCCGGTTTGCCGGGACTGATATATAATGCTGCATCACCTGCCACTTCCGGAATGGAGGTTACATTGGATGCAATTACAGGAACACCACATTGCATAGATTCCAGTACGGGAATTCCAAATCCCTCATAATGAGAGACAAAAGTCATAACCGTAGCTGAACTGATTATCAAACGCATATCTTCAGTACTTACTCTGCCGGTAAGGATAACATCGTTACGATAATTCATATGTTTGAGTTTCTTTTTCATACCCGGGGTTATGAACAGGGTTTCTCCTGCCAATACAAGTTTCATATCAGAACCGGTTTCTTTTTTGAAATCTTCAAAAGCATGGAGAAGTACAGAGATATTTTTTCTTGGATGAAGACTGCCGGCATAAACAAAATAATCCTTTTCTGATGTTAAACGTTTTTTCGTTTCATTTTTTTCAATTTCTGTAGCCGGCTTGAATATTTTGTCAGCTCCATTATAAACCACATCAATAATATCCGGATCAATATTATAACTTTCTGCAATATCTTTCCTGGAATATTCTGAAACGGTAATTATCCTGGTTGCTTTTTCTGCAAATTTTGGGAAACATCTGTTATAATAATTTCTGACCATCCGGGGCAGATCATTGGGACGGTGGTGAAAATTCAGATCATGAATAACAGGGATGCATGGTATCTTAACCGATAATGGCAGGAATCCGTCGGGTGAGATAAAAATGTCAGGTTTAAGTTTTTTCAGTGCCCTGGTAAGAGAATATTCGAACCACCAGTACCAGAGAAAAGGGTGCCGGGCCTGTGGGTGAATAACCCTGGCGGTGATATTATCACTGAAAATAAAATCATTGCTGAATTGCCGGTCGAAAAAAAACACAAACTTATGTTCAGGATGATCCCTGGTGATCCGTTTTAGTGTTTCGTTTATGAACCAACCGGTACCATCAATTCTGTTTTTGATCAATAACCGGGTATTTACGGCTATCAGCATGGATTATAACAAAATATTAAAGTGTGAAAAGAAATTACAAAGCTTTATTACTTTTGTAAAGTAAAGGAATATAATTAAAGATTGAAAGAGTTGCAGAGTGGAAGATTGGAATGGTGGAATAATGGAATAATGGAATGATGGAAGATGGAAGATGGAAGAATGGGAAGATGGAAGAGCAGAGAACCGAGGATTCCATGAAACCACAGCTTACTTTTAACTTTCAACTTTACAAACTTTCAACTATAATTTAGTTTGTAACCTGGTACTATCGGTGAAAAAAAAATTTATAACCAATCTTTCTTTACTCCTGTTTCTGAATTTCCTGGTTAAACCTTTCTGGGTTTTAGGGATCGACCGTACGGTGCAGAATGTAGTTGGTGCAGCAGAATATGGATTTTATTTTTCGCTGTTTAGTTTTTCAATCATTTTAAATATACTGCTTGATTTTGGCATAACAAATTTCAACAACCGTGCTATTGCAAGAGATCACGCTAACCTGGCATCATACCTTTCCAATATTGTTATACTAAAATTTCTTCTTTCAATCGTATATTTTATTGTCAGCTTTTTAATTGCTTTTATTATCGGGTACGATTCTGTTCAGATGAAACTTTTAGTAATTCTGGTAATTAACCAGTTTATTGCATCATTCATTCTTTATATGCGATCGAATGTAAGTGGTTTGCAGATGTTCCGCACTGACAGTTTTCTTTCGGTGCTCGACCGGGCGCTGATGATTATTATTTGTGGAGTTTTGTTATGGGGAAATATTACTGAAGAAAAATTCAGAATAGAGTGGTTTGTTTATGCACAGACAGTGGCCTATCTGTTAACACTGATTGTTTCTTTTGTTATAGTATTAAGAAAAGCAACCTTTTTCAGGCCCGGATTTAATTCTGAAATGCTGATAAAGATTATAAAAAGCAGTTATCCGTATGCGCTGCTAAGTATGTTCATGATTATTTATGTACGTATCGATTCAGTGATGCTTGAACGGATGCTTGATGATGGAGGTGTTCAGGCGGGAATTTATGCGCAAAGTTACAGGATACTTGATGCTGCTTCAATGATGGGTTATCTGTTTGCCGGAATTCTGCTTCCTATGTTTTCAAAAATGATAAAACAAAAACAGTCGGTAGAAGAACTTACCCACCTTTCCTTCCTGCTACTTATTGTACCGGCAATCCTGGTCTCAATTGGGTCATTGTTTTTCAGGAATGAGATTATTTCACTTTTATATGATTCCCATATTCCGGTTTCTGCAGATATTTTCGGGATACTGATGCTGGCATTTATCCCTGTATCGGTAGGTTATATTTCCGGTTCACTGCTGACAGCTAACGGAAGTCTTAAAACCCTTAATATTATTGCCTTTTCAGGAGTTATTATGAATGTTATTCTGAACCTGATCCTTATTCCAAAATATAAGGCAATGGGATCGGCAGAGGCAAGCCTTTTAACACAATCAATCACAGTTATAGTCCAGATTATTGCTGTTTACAGAATAATGAAGTTCAAACCGGATATCTTACTGAATATTAAATTGGCAGGATACTTTGCTCTTGTTGTAATTTTGGGATTTTTTGTTTCAAAAATGAGCTTTTTCTGGGTTTATGAACTTCTCATTTTCGGTTTACTGGGCATTATTTTTGCCTGGTCTGTAAGATTATTAAAACCGGCATCTTTTATTAGGATACTATGGCAGGAGTGAAAAACATGGCATAATACTTATAGTAAATAATAAATGTTAAATAACAAATAGCAAATAACAAAAAACAAATAAATTTCAAATAACAAAAAACAAAAAAAACAAAATCAACTATCAAACCTGCCCGCCGTACCAAAGGCACTTTACGCAGGCGGGTGACCGAAACAGTTTTGAATATTGAGATTTTGAATATTGAGATTTACCTGCCCTGTGAAATACGAAGTAATTTTTGCAAAGCAAAAATTATTTCACAGGGTAAATATTTTGGTGCTTGTTTTTTGTGATTTTTTTATATCTATTTAAACTTTCGGACTTTATTGACGGACTCTAAATAGTTAGTAAGAATTTTATCAATAATATTTTATTTACATTTGAGTCGTAGAATTAATCAGAACAGAGGTAAAATTTAGGAATGAGATTCATTTTCCTGGGATTATTCTTGTTGACAGGGAGCTTACTCAACGCCCAGGTGATTTCCCACAAAGTGATAACAAATGGTGGATCATTTGTTTCAAATGGCGGATACCATCTTGCATCTACCATTGGGGAGATTTCTGTTATCTCGTATCAAAATTACGGGTATTTAATCACCCAGGGATTTCAGCAGCCTTCAATGCTTTATGAAACCAACCCTCCCAAACCGGATAATGGAACTATTATTTCAGTATATCCTAATCCGGTTGAGAATGATCTGATATTCGAACTTAACATTGATGAGATAACCGAATTCACTATTGAGGTATATACTTTTACCGGAATAAGCCTGTATATCAAGCGATTATCGCAATTACCGGAGGGGAGGAACTATTTTACTATTGATTTTTCCGGTTATTCCAGAGGCATATATATGGTCCATGTATTTAGTCAGGAGAAAATAATAAGCAGGTTATTTAAAATTGAAAAGCTTTAGAAAAGGAGAATAATGAAAAGGACAGGGTTAAATTTGATGAGTTTATTATTTACTGTAATAATGGCGGGAGCTTTCACTGCTTGTCTTATGGCGCAGTCTGTTCCCATGGGAATCAATTACCAGGCTGTTGCCAGGGATGCCAACGGGAATGAATTAATAAACCGGAATATTGATATACGCCTGTCCATAATTTCAGGCAGTCCGGCCGGTGAAATAGAGTGGGAAGAGGTTCATTCTGAAGTAACAACCAGTCAGTTCGGGCTTTTTAATATTATTATTGGACAAGGGATCTGCTCAAACGGAACCGTTACCAGTTTTGAGGATATTCCCTGGGGAGATGATTTGCATTTCCTGAAAGTGGAAATCAAATTTGACAGTGAATACCTGACGATGGGGACAATGCAATTTTTGTCTGTTCCATATGCACTCTATGCTAATAAATCGCTTGAACCCGGACCACAAGGTCCGCCCGGTCCTGCCGGTGATCCTGCATCAGACGACCAGGTACTCTCTTATGATCCTCAAAGCCACATCCTTTCTCTTGAAAACGATGATAACCCTGTTGATCTGTCCGGACTTATCAATGATGCAGATGCTGATCCGGATAATGAACTCCAGATACTGAATCTTTCAGGGAATAAGTTGCAGATCAAAACACTTTCGGATAGTACACTGATCAATACTGTTGATATTGATGCAAGCCCGGTAAATGAGATCCAGAATTTATCCATTCAGGGAAATCAGTTATCATTATCACTTGGTAATTCTGTTTCGTTACCTGATAGTGTTATAGATGATGATGCTGATCCGGTGAATGAGATACAGGATTTACATATTGAAGGAAATGTTTTATACATTACCAGAAACAGCGATTCAACCAGGATAGATCTTTCTCCATACCTGGATAATACCGACCAGCAGAATCTTGACCTTATTGGCAATTTGCTAACCATTGAAAACGGGAATTCAGTATCATTGAATTATAATGATACAAGTGCAATAAATGAGTTACAGGTATTATCCATTTCAAATGATACCATCTATCTTACCAATGGAGAATATGTAAAACTTCCGCAGGATAATGTTGATGATGCAGATCCTGATCCGGGGAATGAACTGATTACCGGCGGTGTTCTGAATGGTACGGATTTAGAAATAACAGACGCAGGCGGAACTACAACTGTTGATTTGAGTAGTTTGGAGAATATACCTTTGATTGGATTTCGGGCCAAAAAGACGAACACTGTTCCCGTGCCTACTTCAACAGATACAACTTTTCTTTTCAATGATGTTGTTGAATATAATGACGGAGGAGGTTATGATCCTCTAACAGGTATTTTTACTGCTCCATCTGATGGTGTTTATGCGTTTAGAGTTAATTATATTGCTGATGGCAATGCACAAAAATTGCATATTTATCATGAAGGTATGTTATATGAAACACTGAATAATAATATTAGCACGAATGATATTGTATATTCAGCATTTTTTATAAAACTTATTTCAGATCAGACCGTTCGGATTGTACTTTTTACTGGTGTCCCAAACAGTAGTGGCACAGGATCTTTCACCGGCTTCCGTATTCACTAATTCCGCTGGTGTAGTTGTATATTATCTTTAAGCATAGTAAATGTACAGATTTTGCGATCCGCCAGCTGGCGGAGAAGCAATCTTTCATGACTTTTCGTAAAGCTCATTACTGTCCTTTTATTTGGCATCCGGATTGTATTAAACAGATTGCCGCGTCGCTATGCTCCTCGCAAAATCCCTTATCATCAAATACAATCGGTTTAGACAATTCTTTTATTCCCTCTAATCTCTTTATCCCTTCTATTCCACCATTCCATTATTCCACTATTCTTCCTTCCTTCTTCCATAAACTATTTCTATATTTACCCCCCGAAAAATATCTGCATACATGTACAAACTGATAATCAGGTTTAAGCCGTTTTTTAAAGTATTTTTCTGGCTATGGCTGCTCTTTATTCTGGTAATTTCCTCTATTCCAAATTTAACTGATTTAAAGTTAAATATTGACGAGTCAAATATAAGGATAGATTATGCAATCCATTTTATTGAATATTTCCTGTTAGTTAGTTTTTTTCTAATCTGGAGAATTAAAAACAATCTGAATCCAACAATAATAATAATACTGCTAACTCTTCTTATCGGATTGGTAACGGGGTTTGCAGACGAATTTCATCAGAAGATTATCATCGGCAGGACTTTCAATCCCAAAGATATGTTATCCAATTTCCTTGGTGTAATTGCAGGAGTGGCTACTGTTTCTTTGTATCTGAAAATAATCCGTCGGAAAATATAAAAGAATTGTACAACTTAACCACTCAACTAAAACAACCTTAAACTCTTAACTCTTCCTTTTAACTTTCAACTTTACAAACTTTCAACTTCTATTTAAGATCAGAGAGGGGACGGATAAATGCATCCTCATAGCCTTTTGTCACAATTGTTTTTAAAGCCTTTTTTGCTGCAGTAAAACCTTCATATTTTCCAACAGTATAACGGTAAAATTCATCTTTTCCATGGAATACCTGTACATCTGTAACTCCTTTGAATGCCTTAGTATGTGGAGGGTTTAAAAGTGCATATATTTGGATTGTATAAATTGGTATTCCTTCAATCTCAACCATTCTTCCTAAGAAATTGCTTTTCCTGCTTTCCAAACCCAGTATTTCAGACAATTCCAGATCAGCAACAATTCTTGCTTCTGAAAATCCGGCAGCGTAAAGTTTCCCTAATACTTCTATTGCCCTGGTTTTTTGTATGAAACTACCCAATATATAATAATACTCACCATCTGTTATATCGGTTTGGATATAATTCAATTCTTCAATATTATACCTGGAAAAATAATCATCCGGTAATTTTTTTCTGACCTTGATAACAATAATTGAGTGTTTGAGTTCTTTGTTAAATTTAAGATGGTCGGGCACATAGATCTCGGCTTTATATACAAGATTTGGATCTGAACTAAGTAATCTGATATCAACCCTGCGATTATATTTTCTGCCTTCCGGTAAGTCGGTGCCGTCAGGTTTTTTGCTCAATGCAACTGCTTTAATTTCGCCAACTCCACTGGCTTTAAACCTGGACTTTGATATTCCACGTGAATGAAGGTAATCGACAACGGAGACGGCTCTTTTTCTGGAAAGAACCAGGTTGTAATTACTACTGCCTATTGCATCTGTACTTCCTATTATCTCAAATTCAACAGAGGGATATTGCTTCATTATCGATGCTAATCTTTCCAGTTCGGTCATAGCTGTGCCGGTAAGGGTATATTTGTCGAAATCGAACAAGATGGGCCGGCTTGTAAAAACTTCTCCTGAGGCAACTGCTTCAAGGTCAAGACGGGTTACAAATGAACTACTTTCTTGTCTGATCTTATCCGGAATGGTAATACTCTCTTGTTTGCTTTGATAATTATCGCCCGATATCAGTAATTCGTACGATCCCGAAGGTAGCTTAACATTGAATTCCCGGGTTTGATGACCGGGCAGGAGAGTGGTAATTGTGTCATTACTAAGGGTGTTTGTAACCTGAACAAGGAAGGAGGAATCAAGTTCCTGTCTGCCGTCTCCCAGTTCAATAGTTCCGTTTACGGTAACTTCAGTCAGTTTAGCTTCCTCGGTGAATGTTATCCTGTAAATATTTTTGCCTGCCATCCATCCTTCTCCTGTAAACTGAGATAAATAAACAGTATCTCCTGTTCCTACAGGCACCAAAAACATATCATTATCAGTTGAGTTAACCGGATAACCGATATTTACCGGTGTTGTCCAGCGATTGCCGGCAGCTTTCTCAGAATAAAAGAGGTCAAACCCACCCATATTATAGTGTCCCTGTGAACTAAAGAAAAGCTTTTTGTCGTCTTCGGTAATGAATGGATTGTCTTCAAGCAGAGGGGTGTTTATTTTATTCCCCAGGTTTTTTGGTTCGTCCCATTTGCCATCAGACATTAATTTCGATTGGTAAATATCCAATCCGCCATAACCATCTTG
>JAUXED010000103.1 GCA_030618105.1 Bacteroidota bacterium
AATAGAGGGAATAGAGGGAGTAGAGGGAGTAGAGGGAGTAGATGGAGTAGAGGGAGTAGATGGAGTAGAGGGAGTAGATGGAGTAGATGGAATAGAGGGAATAGAGGGAATAGAGGGAATAGAGGGAGTAGATGGAGTAGATGGAATAGATGGAATAAGAGTAGAAGAGGTGATGAGGAAATGAGGAAATGAGGAAATGAGGTGAAAATGGGACTGGTATAAGACCTATAGAAAGACCTGCCAGCGTGCGCCGAAGGCGTTCCTGGCAGAGTCTGAAGGAAGAAGTGAGATTGAAAGACGAAAAGATGGAGATACCAGTAACCAGTAACCAGTAACAAATTATACAAAATTTATTACTTATGAAAAATAACGTATCGGAACAGAATATAGATAATCCTAATTAATATATTAATCATTAAAATCACAAAATCTTATGAAAAATTTAGTAAAAAACTTTTCTTTAATTGTTGTTACACTTGCCGTTGCCGGCTTTGCAGTGAGTTGTAAAAGTAATGTTCCAAAGGAGCAGGAAGTAGCCGTACAGGAGCAGAAAGTTACCCGAAAGGTGGCTGTTCAGGCATATTCGTTCAAAGAGTTCACATTTTTTGAAGCTGTTGATAAGACCGTTGAAGCCGGTGCGCCTTATATTGAAGCATATTCCGGTCAGATTATCGGTGGTGAATTTGAAGGAAAAACCCATTTTACAATGGATCAGGAAACCAGGGATATAATTAAGAAAAAATTGAATAATGCTGGTGTTAAGCTGGTATGTTATGGTGTTATAAGTGGTATTGATGAAGCAGAAGGATGGGACAAGGTGTTTGAATTTGCTGCAGATATGGGAATAGAGGTAATTACAGCTGAACCGGATTCTGCACATCTCGATTATATTGGCACCCTTTGCGATAAATACGAGATCAATATCGGGCTTCATAATCATCCGACACCTTCTTTTTACTGGAATCCCGAAGTGGTTTTGGCAGCAATAAAGGATAAAAGCGATCGTATCGGGGCATGTGCTGATATCGGACACTGGACACGGTCAGGTTTAGATCCGGTAGAGTGTCTTAAGAAACTTGAGGGGCATATTAAAAGCTCCCATTTTAAAGATATGAACCTTATGAATGACCTTGAAGCTCATACTGTTATCTTTGGAGAAGGTGTTCTGGATATACCTGCAATACTTGCCGAACTGGACAAGCAAAATTTCGATGGTGTATTTACTATCGAATATGAGTATAACTGGGAGAATTCCGTTCCGGATATAAAAAAGTGTGTGGAGTATCTCTATTCACATTAAGCCGGGCTTCCCAAAACGACTGTTCGCATAAGCAAACAAAAAAAGCACCTGCCAACTGGCAGATGCTTTTTTATTAACCCGAAACCCTAAATCCAAAATCTTCTACTCACTCACAGGCGCTAGTTCATTTATTTTATCAAGAAAATATTGTGCTTCAGATGGAGCATTTCTTTCAAATACACTGTCTTTATAATCTTCACTAATATTTTTTACAGCAACCTCAAGGTACTTTTTTGAAATATTGCACTTTTCCAAATGATAATAGCACATCCCGACATAGAAAGAGAGGTTGGAATTCTCAGGATCGTTTTTCAGTAGTTTTGAAAATACATGAAGTGCCTGACTGTATTTTTCGTTATAGATGTAGTATGTACCCTGAAAATATTCCCTTTTTAATTCCTTCTTTGTTAAATAACCGCTATCTGAATATTTTTCTGTTATTTCATTTGGGGATCTTTTATTTAAAGCTGTTGCGGTGTTAGTAAAACCAGCTATAATCCCGATTAGCAGTATTATTCTGATTGTTTTCATCTTATACCTCCGCTTTTGTTTTCTTACTTATATATACGGTAGAAAAACCTTTTCGTTTTATAAATTACACGAATGCGGGAAAAACGTTGACGAAAGTGGGTTTTTTTATTCCGAGCATATCCTACGAACAATATCCTCCATCAGGCTGAATTGTTCTTCTGCACTTTCAACGAGTTTAAATTGAGTTTTTGCTCTTATAAGGTTATGATCAGGATAGCTGGTTTTGAAGTAGTTATCGCCATCGATATAATCTGTAAGAAATCTGAGTCCTATGATAAAAGGCATTAATTTAGCTGAAAAAGCAAGGTTATCTATCTCAGTTTGGGTCAGGGCATTTTTTGTTTCTTTAAGGAATCCTTTTGTGTATCCTTCAAACAGGTTGATGTCCAGCTTTACTTTTGACAGATCTTTTTCGTCTTCAGCAGCAGTATTTGCCGTTGTCCTGATAGAATCACCAAAATCGTAATGAACGTATCCGGTCATTACAGTGTCCAGATCAATTACACATAGTCCTTTATCATAATGGTCAAGCAATACATTATTGAATTTGGTATCGTTGTGTGTAATCCGTTCCGGTATTTTACCATCCTGTCCCATCCGTAGTATTCTGCCCATTTCTGTCCCGCGTGATTTGACAAAATCGATCTCCGGTTTTGTATTGCCTGCCCTTTTTTTTTGGTCTGATTCAAGGGTTTGGTAAAAAGTATCCAGTCTTTTATTGATATCATGAAAGCCCGGAATTGTCTCGTTAAGAGGTCTTCCGGGTATGTCAGAAAGTAATGCTATAAACTTTCCGAACATTCTGCCGCCTTCGTATGCCTGCGCAGTGTTCTCAACAATATCGTATGAGCGATGCTTTTTTATGAAAAGATATAACCGCCAATAATTGTCCTTCTCATCGTGATAGTACCAATCTCCTGATTTTGAAGTAATAAGTAACAGGGCTTCCCTGTCAGGCATACTGCCCGGAATATCCATTAATTTTTTCCGCAGATGTTCGGTAACCCTCCTGATATTATCCATTAACCCGGGTATATCTTTGAATATCTGATTATTTATTTTTTGAAGAAGATAATCGGGATATTTTGTATTTGAGTTGATAACCCGGTAGGTGTCGTTTATATGACCTGTGCCATAGGGTTCAATTTTTGCCGGCTCACCCTTGATCTCAAATTGATCAAGGACTTGTTTAAACTTGGTTTTCATAAAAAATAGCTGGTTTTTTTGATAACAGGTTGTGAAACGGAGCGCTAAGTATAATCTAATTACTACTTTCTTCTTCTTTTTTTCAGTTTCTTCTGGTAGCTTTTTGAATAGAAGACTTTATTCTTACCAAGTTTTGAATTATCTACATGTATAATCCTTTTTTTTGCTTTCCTGGTTTTGCCTGTTGAACTACAACCTGTTTGAAGAGTATTGCAAAAAACAAAAAATAATAATAACAAAAATATTTTTATAAAACTTCGCATATAAGTCTTTCGGTTTTAATTATATATACGTGATAAATCCTATAATGTTATATTTTATTAATATTTTCTTAACCTGCAAAGTATATAAAATTAGCCATTATCAAGCCATAAATTTTAAGATTCCGATACATAAAATATAAATAACAACCTGTTTCAGGCAAATTTATTATCTTGCGTCTTGCAAATTTAGCCTTTCTTTTAATAACTATAAAATCAATATTTTATGAATATGAAAACTTTTTCTAATAATTTGATGTCAGATAGAAAAATTCTGACAGGCATTGTCGTTTTTTTAACAACCCTGATATTTGTGGGATGCAATTCAGGGCAAACTACTAACGAAAAAAATCAAAGTAAAGAACAAATGGAAATAGCAAAAGAGTCATTCGGAGCAACAAAAAGCGGAACCCTGATTGATTTATTTACATTGAAAAACAACCAGGGAATGATCGTAAAAATCACTAATTTTGGAGGCATTGTAACTTCAATCATAGTACCCGATAAAAATGGAAATTTCGAGGATGTAGTACTTGGATTTGATAATCTCGAAGGTTACCTTGGCGAACATCCGTATTTTGGAGCAATTGTGGGCCGTTATGGGAACCGCATCGCGAAAGGTAAATTCACAGTTGATGGAGAAGAGTATACCCTGGCTGTGAATAACGGTGAGAACCATCTTCATGGTGGTCTGGAAGGATTTGATAAAAAAGTATGGGATGCTGAACCGGTTGAAACTGCAAATGGTTCGGCACTAAAACTTACTTATTTAAGTGAAGACATGGAAGAAGGTTACCCGGGAAACCTGAATGTAACCGTTATATATACTCTGACTAATGATAATGAGCTGAAGATTGATTACGAAGCAGTTACTGATAAAGCATGCCCGGTTAACCTTACTCATCACAGCTATTTTAACCTGACTGCCTGTAAGCAGAATGTTCATGGTCATGAAGTATTGATAGATGCTGACAGATATGTTATTGTTGATGAAAGTTTAATTCCAACCGGAGATTTGCCCGTGGTTGAGGGAAACCCTTTGGATTTTAATACCGCTATGAAAATTGGTGCACGAATTAATGATGTTCCCGGAGGTTACGATCATTGCTATGTAGTTAATAAGGAAACTGATGCAATAGAGCTTATTGCCACGGTAACCGAACCCGAGAGTGGACGGGTAATGGAGGTTTATTCAACTGAGCCGGGCGTGCAGTTATATACCGGAAATTTTCTTGACGGATCGGTTACAGGGAGAAATGATATTGTTTATTTGAAGCATTACGGTTTTTGTCTTGAAACCCAGCACTATCCCGATTCACCAAATCAACCGGATTTCCCGTCAACAATTCTTAAACCGGGCGAAAAATATGCCCATTCAACTGTATATAAATTCATGACTATGTAATTTTTTGGCAAAACATAAGTCCTCGTATAAATAATAAATGAGCTAAATTATTTTCATTTTAGTCATTTTCTAATGAAAGGATTCAGGATTATCCCCGGGATTATTTGTCTGATAATAATAGCTCTGGTTAATATTACAAGAGGAGCTGCTCAAACAATCAGGGATATTGAAATTGACCGGTCCAAAGGTCTTTCTGTTGTTGCTATTATACTGGATAATGGTAATAAACAAAATACAAATATTCCTGTGTCTTTGTTCAGTCTGGAGATTAATAATGAAAAGTTTTTTTCCGGCGATGCTAAAGTGATTAAGGAAGGAGAGGTGTTCAGATACCAGTTTGCAAGTAGTATACAAGGCATACTAGAACCTGTTCCTGGTTTTGAACAGGGATGGAAAGCTGTTCTTACAATAAATAATATATCTATCGATACTATCGGGATATCAAATGTGGTCCCTTTCGGGGCAATTAAAAACCATATTTATATTACAGGGACAGGTCCATGGAATTTGGCCCGTACTAAGATATTCAGACCGGGTCTCGGACCGGTTGGAGTTATTTTGCCCGATAACGCCTGGGAAATGGGATATGGTTCCATTGAACTTGACGATAATCTTTCAGTTTGTGCAATTGCCCGGAGAACATCTGCGGATAATGCACAGAAACATCGCTATAAAACTGTTATTCCTCCGAGAGGGAGTGTTGAATATATAATCTATACAGATGCCTTTCAGGGAGATTGGCAAAACGGAATGAAACTAATGTTCCGGGACCGGTACTTGTATGATCTGGAGTCTTTCGATAATTCGCTTTATGAGAGGGAAGACCTGAAATGGATACGGGATAAATATTTAATAACTCTTCAGTTTGCCTGGGATCATAATTATTATGACCGGTTTGAAGGGAAGTATAATTTTTTCGGGTTTTTGGAAGATGGAAAAAAATATTTCGGGGGTTATGATGTATTCGGTATATGGCCAACATGGCCCCGCCTGGGTGTTGATGAAAGGAACCAATGGGATATGTATGAAGATCTGCCTCTGGGATTGGATAAAATGAAGGAACTTGCACGATACGCACAAAACAATTCTACAAAATTCTTTATTGAATTTAATCCATGGGATAAGAGTACACGTGAAGAGGATCCTTATGAAGGTATGGCCAGGCTTATCAGGAGCACAGGCGCTGATGGAGTGGTGCTGGATTGTCATGGAAGTTCCAGCAAAAAACTTCAGGAAGCAGCCGATGGAGTAAAAGAAGGAGTGATCATGTATTCCGAAGGCATGGCAGTTCCGAAAGATATGCCCGGTATAGTTTCAGGCAGGGTTCATGACGCCATTTTTATGCCTCCGCCACTTAACCTGAATAAACTGATTAAGCCTGAATTTGCCATCTTCAGAGTTTGTCAGCTTAGCCAGGGAAGGATCCATCGTGAGGTAGCAATCTCATTCTTTAATGGTTATGGTACAGAGCTAAATACTTTTGCTCCCGGTCGTCCCGGATGGATGGAAGAAGATTACAGATACCTGGGACGTACAACTATGATCCTCAGGCAAAATTCTTCAGTGTTTCTGAACGACAGGTGGAAACCGCTTATCTGTACAGTAACAGACAGTGTATGGGTAAACCGTTGGCAAAACAGGAATAAGACATTATATACTATTTTCAGCTTAGTACCTGAGGGTGTGTCAGCTCCTATGTTTAAAGTTGTTCCTGAAGAAGGATATCATTTTGTCAGTCTGTGGAATCATGAAGCCCTTGATCCTGTTGAAACGGATGGTAAATGGATGATCCCGGTTAAAGTTAAAGCTTTTAATAAAGGGTTGTTGAATTCACGTAGTGAAGGAAGTGTGGATTGTGTAGCCCGCCTTCCTGATATTCTGGAGGTCAGCCTGAGAGGTGATTCTCTCTTTATTAATTCTGCTGAAGGAAAAAAGATCCTGGTATGGAAGGGAGACCCATCGTATGAAAAAAAACCTGTGGAGTTTGAACCAAAACCGGTTAAGCTAAAAATCAGTGAGATTTTTGGAAGGTATGAGGGGAAGATAGTGATCCAGTTGTTTGATGAAAAAGAACTTATGGATGAAGTTGTGGTAGGAGTGGAGCCGGGAAAACCATGGTTGATCAGTGAGGTGAAACCAACAAAACCGGTTAAAAGATCACCTGCAGGTATGGAAGAAATAGGAGAGGGGGATTTTGAATTTTCAGTTATCAATCCCGCTCAATTTATACAATATCCTGATTATTCCCAACCGCGCAAGGTGCATGTTAACAGGTTCTTTATGGATAAATACCCTGTTACCAATTTACAGTTTTATGAGTTTCTTGAAAGCTCCGGGTATCAGCCTGAATATCCGGCGAATTTCCTGAAGCATTGGGAGAATGGAATGTATGTACAAGGACAGGCTAACTATCCGGTGGTATGGGTGAGTCTTGAAGATGCCCGGGCTTACACTGAATGGGCAGGTAAACGACTGCCAACAGAAATTGAATGGCAATACGCAGCGCAGGGAACTGATGGGAGGTTATGGCCCTGGGGTGATACATTCCATGGTACAAAATGTAACAATGCTTTCGGGCGACCTACACCTGTTAATACATTTCCAAAAGGGAAAAGTCCTTTTAAAGTGATGGATATGGTTGGGAACGTATGGCAGCTTACTAATGATGTTTATGATAACGGAAGTTATTATTTTATCATTATTCGCGGGGGGAGCTACTACAAGCCTACATCAAGCTGGTGGTA
>JAUXED010000035.1 GCA_030618105.1 Bacteroidota bacterium
GGTAAAGAATCGTTTATTGACTGGTAATTTTTAAGTTTGCCGGGGTAATTATAATCAATTGAGGTAATGAAAATATTAATTCTCGGATCAGGGGGGCGCGAACATGCACTGGCCTGGAAGATGTCACAAAGTGCATTAGTAAAGAAAATATACATTGCTCCCGGTAATGCCGGTACAGAGCTGTTTGGCGAAAATGTTCAGGTTAATCCGGATGATTTTAATTCTGTCGGGGAATTTGTTGTGAAGAAAAAAGTTGATATGGTAATTGTTGGACCTGAAGTGCCATTAGTAAACGGAATATGCGATTATTTTCTTGATTATGATCATTTAAAGAATATCCAGATGATCGGACCTGTGAAAAAAGGAGCCATGTTGGAAGGTAGTAAAGACTTTGCGAAAAATTTCATGGAGAAGTATGATATTCCAACCGCCAGGCATAAGACTTTTCATGCTGAATCGAGAGAGAATGCCTTTCATTTTCTTAAAACATTAGAGCCGCCTTATGTACTCAAAGCTGACGGCCTGGCTGCCGGTAAAGGGGTTGTGATATTAAATGATTATGATAAAGCCATTGAGGAACTGAATGCTATGTTTGATGGAAAATTCGGGGAAGCCGGTAAAAAGGTCCTCATTGAAGAATTTCTGGATGGTATTGAATTATCAGTTATCGTTCTGACGGATGGGAAAGCATACAAGATTTTACCGGAAGCAAAAGATTATAAAAAGATAGGGGAGAGAGATACCGGATTGAATACAGGTGGTATGGGAGCTATATCACCTGTTCCTTTTGCTGACAGTAATTTTATGGAGAAAGTGGAAACCAGGATCATTCAGCCAACAATCAAAGGGATTAATCAGGAAGGGATAGATTATAAAGGATTTGTTTACTTTGGACTAATGAATGTGAAAGGAAATCCTTATGTTATAGAATACAATGTCAGAATGGGTGATCCGGAAGCAGAAGTAATTATTCCCAGGATAAAATCAGATCTGGTTGATTTGTTCATTGCAGTTTCAGAGAGTAGATTATCAGGCAAATCTCTTGAGATTGATCAAAGAACTGTTGTAACTGTTATGCTCGTGTCAGGAGGATATCCCGGATCTTATGAGAAAGGGAAAACGATAAAAAATATTGAGAAAGTTAAAGACAGCATCCTGTTTTACGCCGGTGCTCGCCGGGAGGGGGACCATGTTTTTACAAATGGAGGAAGGGTGATTGCAGTTAGCTCCTATGGGTCGGACAAAGATCAGGCGCTGTCAAGATCCTACCAGAATGCTCAGATAATATCGTTTGATAAAAAGCACTACCGCCGTGATATAGGATTTGATCTGTAAATTGTCCGGATATGTTACTAAGAATTTTTAAAAGCATACAACCTTCCATAATTTTCCTGATCATTATAATAGCTGTTGGTATATGGTTAAATACATTTCTAAATCCGGGAACCTCAAATTTCTTTTTTAATAAACACCCAATGCCTCTGTATGGTGTTTTGACAAATTTTGTTTCTCCTGTTTCCATTTGGGGAACATTGATTACTATGACCATCTGGATTATTCATGGCTTTTTATTAGTAAGACTGAACACCAAATTTTTATTTATTAATGGAAGAACATATTTACCCGCTGCAATTTTTATCTTGTCCGGATGCTTTATTGCAGATCTTCAGAGTTTAAACCCGGTAATTATTTCAAGTATTTTTCTTCTCATTGCTATCGAGAGATTGATAGATTCTTACAGGAATACTAATATCTCCTTTAGTTCATTTGATGCCGGCTTACTTATAGGAACAGGAACTCTTTTTTATTTAAATCTCGGTTTTTTTCTGTTGCTTGTTTGGATCAGTTTATTGATTCTAAGGCCGGTAAACTGGCGTGAATGGGTTGTGCCAATCCTGGGTTTCTGTACGCCGGTTTTATTTACGGCAGCAATCTATTATCTCCTTAATGGTGATCTGTCTCTTTTTATCGGGATCATTCAGGACAACATGATTCCTTTTAAATATGACATATCACAATTTCACTATTATTTCTTAAGTTATCTGGCATTAATAGTTGCTTTTGCCAGTTTTCAGATAATAAGGGATATTATCACAAAAAAAATAAGATCACGAAAGATTTTTAAGATTTTCTGGTGGGTATTTTCTATTTCTGCAATAGTGTTTTTCTTTGTTCCCTGGGCATCATTTGAAATGATAATATTCGGGTTTGTCCCAATATCATTTTTACTTACCAATTATTTTATAAATATCAGGGTTAAATGGTTTGGTGAGCTATCATTTTTTTTATTTGCAGGAGGATTGATTTTTATTCTTTTTGCCGATAAGATTATATAAAAAAACCCGGGTACATAACCCCGGGTTACTATTTTCAGAAAGATTCACAACTATTCATTTACAAGTGATAAAATACCAACCGCAAAGCCTTCCTTTCCATTCTTAAAAGATATCCATATTTGATATGATCCGGTTTTATTACATTGAAAATCAAATGAACGATATATTTTTCCGCTTTGGGTAATGGAACTGGCAACTTTTTTTCCATTGTTGTAAAGATAGATAACACCTTGTCCTTCAGAATCATCAGAATTACATACAGTTAACCTGTAGTGAGTGTTCTTTAGAAGGATTGCAGTGTTTTTATGAGTAGGAATGTTATCCTGTGAATTTGCTTCAGGAAGTTTAACTACATAGTCTTTCAAATAAGTTGTTTCCCCCCCAATATCGAGGACACATTTGCCTACCAATTCAGAAGGATCCTGCGCGTTTGCTGTTCTTAAGAATGAGCAAATCGTTATGAAAGCAAATAGTATTATCAATAACCGTTTCATCTGTTATAAGCCTATTAACTTGTTTCGTATTTTTTTAGTTTTTTCTATAATTATGTTCAGTTGTTCGTCCGAAATCTCCACAATACTTTTTTCATTCTGAATGATAACTAACCTTCCGTCTTTTTCAATTGTCTCAGGTTCACCAATCTCATAAGTTATGTTTATTTTTTTAAATTCAACATTCAGAGGTTCAATATCTTGAATCAGTTCATTAAATCTGGGATCTTTCTTATAAAGATTCAAAACATTGAGAAGGTCATTTATGATTATCTTCTGTTCTCCAATTCTTTCTGATATATCAGGGTGATGGTACTCCTTGGCAACCTGGGTTGCCAGGTACAGACCTTCAATCCATAAACCGGTTATCATTAACGAACTCAGATATGATCTCTGTGTTTCACGAAGATAAGAGTCCATTTCATTATAGCTATGTACAGATAAGAACATTAAAGAATCAAGATTTTGATTACTTGTCGCGAGGCGTTTAAGGGTGGTGTAATCGAAGAATTGACCAACGTTAAGTTCATCAGCAAGTGTTTTGATGGCTGAAATGTATTCAATAGCAGTTGAAGTTTTTTCATACATATTAAGATAACCCAGATCAGCACCAAATATTCCTAATTTATATGCCATCTGAAAATTTGTGTTTAAAGCGTTAACAGAGCTTGTACTGGCCAGGTATGCTTTTGAAAATGGCACATCCAGGCGATTCATTAAAGCAGCCATTTCAACCGGTGAGGCGATATTATCAACTATATCAACTAAAGCTTCCTCTGTAACTTTTATTTCCATCGCAGAAATTATACTATCCTGTTTGACATTTTTGTTTTGGTTAGAATTTTCGCCTGAAGTCTGACATGAACAGAAGATTATTATAACCAGAAAAAAGCCTTGAACTTTTTTAAACATAGTGAAATTTGGTTATTAAAATTACTTTCCAAATATAAAAATACAATAATTAGTGTTTTATAAAAAGAATTTGAATATTTTTCTGAGATTAATTACACCAACAGAATCAATTATTCTTTTAAGTGCTTCAAAATGTAGAGTAAAATAAAGTACTAAAGTCATGAACCAGACTATAGTAAGATTAAAACTATATGTATCGAAATACCGGCCTGCAAACCATTTACTCGGAGCAAAAAAATGTGTTCTGAAACCCAGGAAGCTTTCAGGATATGGATCCAGATAAATTGGCTGAAATTGTTGAACAAGTTTCTGATTGTATTCTAAAATCGGATTTTTTTCAAAGGCTTTTTTTACCATTTCAGCCAGTCTCTCGTTATGATATGAATTCATTAATTTTCTGGTCTTATGTGGCTGGACTTTAAGTAGATGTTCCAAAATACGCTCTTTTTTGAGATTGTTTTCAAAGAAAACGCTGTCATAGTATTTATTAAGACTGTTTAGAAAAGACCTGGTAGCAGTTGCTATATTTATACTATATAACTCCGGGGTGAATGAATCCGGATATTGAAATTTGACACTATTAACAAGGGTCATTTCTTTTTTTATCTCATTTGCAAGTAATAATAAATTATCTGAATTTTCTTCAGTAAGTTTATCATTGTTAAAATCTTTGTTTACGAGATTTAAGACCTCGTTAAGTTTTGGTAAAGCATGAACTCTTTTATAATCTGCAATACTTTTCTTTTTTTCAAAGTCGTAGAATATTTTTTCATATTCGTTATCCTTGAATTGGGAAACCATTAAAGCTTCATATGTCCATCTGGTGGTCATCATTTCTGCAATTAATGGTACTTTATCCACACTTCCGATGTTGCGGTTCAGTTTATCAAAACTAAACATAGCCCCGCTTAGCACCATCATAGGGATTATCAATAAAGGAATAATAATATAAATCGTGATAGCAGAATTAAATGATGCGGAAATGTTTAATCCGAGTAAATTTGCAAAAGAAGCAGTAGTAAACAAAGCCAGCCAGTAAGCAAGTGTCATTCCCTTGATCCCAAGAATGCTGTTTCCGATTACTACGAATAATAATGCCTGGATTGCTGAAATAATAAATAAAATCAGAATTTTTGAAAGTAAATAGCTAGTTCGGCTGAGATTAAGAAATCTCTCCCTGCGAATTATTTTACGGTCTCTAAATATCTCTTCAGCACTTACAGTAAGACCAAAGAATAAGGCAACAATAAGACTCATAAAAATATAAATCGGTATATTTTCATTTTCATAAAACAGATAAGTGTCTGAATTAGGATCGGCAATATACCGGATAATATATGAGAGAATAAAAGCCAGTAACGGAGCCTCCAGCAGGTTAAGTATTACATATTGTGTGTTGGATATCTTTGAAAGAAAATCACGAAAAGAGTAAATCCGGAATTGCTTTAACCGGTTAGGTATCTTGAGTGTTGATGGGGGGTTTTCCCGGATTTCAGGTATCGGTGCGGATTTGATGTTTTTTGTGCAGGCGTTTTCCCAGTTAGCAGGAGTAACTTTCCTTTTTCCTGTATATTTTCCATACTCATCAACAACGCGGGCTTCAATAATATTAAAAACAAGCTCAGGATTTACAGTTCCACAAAAAGGGCATTCGCCAATCTCACGGTTGATTTGTTCATCCAGGGTTTTAAAATAAATAATGGCCTCAATAGGATTCCCTCTGTACACCATGTATCCACCAGTATCCAGAACGATGATATTATCAAACATTTTGAAGATATCTGACGAAGGTTGATGGATTACAATAAAAACTAATTTCCCTTTTATTGTAAGTTCGCGAAGAAGGTCCATAACATTTTCCGAATCGCGTGATGAAAGTCCGGATGTGGGTTCATCAACAAACAGAATAGCCGGTTCGCGAATTAATTCAAGCGCAATATTCAGCCTTTTTCTTTGTCCGCCACTTATGATATTACTTGTTGGGGAACCAACTTTCAGATCTTTCTTTTCAAGTAAACCAAGATTATTCAGGGTTTTGTTTACAAGAGTCTTTATTTCTTCATCAGATTTATCCCTGAAGCAAAGCTTTGCATTAAAGTACAGATTCTTGAAAATTGTAAGCTCTTCAATAAGCAGATCATCTTGCGGAATGTAACCAATTATCCCTTTTAAATCTTCTGTCTCTTTCTGAATATCCTTCCCGTTTATCCTGATTTTTCCTGATGAAGGTTTTTTGAAGCCGCTCAGAATATTCAGTAAAGTGGTTTTTCCGGCACCGCTTGAACCCATGATACCAACCAGTTTGCCCTGTGTCTCAGAAAAACTGATATTTCTTATACCCATTTCTCCATTTGAGAATTGATAATCCAGATTCTTAGCAACATATGATATCTTTATAGTAGTATAATCAGCCATAAAACCGGAGACGATATCACTGTAATAAATAGGCCTGCCCTTTGATAATTTTATAGAGCTGCCATTGGCAAAGAGATATAAACGCTTATTAGTAATAGGAAGCCCGTTCAGAAAAATGTCATCAAGCGAATCATGCTTAAGAAAATATAGATCGACACTACGGATTTGGAGTATGTATATTTTGCTGTCAAAGAATTCGGGTGAAATTTGTTTACAGTTTTGACATTTAAAATCTTTATCACTAATAATCAGTATACTTGTGCGGTCCAATTTCTCCGGCACCTGTTCTTTAACAAATGCCTGAATGTCTTCAAATTCTTCTTTTGAAATATTAAAAACTTCAGCTACCGTATTTATTATATTCATCCTCTGACTGGTAAACTTTTTATCAGAGGCAACAAGTTCAAAAAGCCTTACAAGAACAATTATCTTTTGATGCTGGGTGAGTGTGCGGTTGATTTTTTTACAAATACCAAAAATCTTTACTGAATCTCTAACAGAAGTAGGCAGGGATTTGCTTTTTAATAATTTTTCTTCTTTTAGCCCGGCAAATTCCTCAAAAAGGTTAATGTATTCATAAACAGTTTCATCATTCAACTGCTGAGACAGGAAATTATTCACATACTCTTTCTCATTAGCTTCCACTCCGCCATCCTGTTTAACTATCAATGCGAAAAGCTGCATAAGAGCTTTGAGAATTTCTTCACTCATTATTAAATATGTTTAAAGTTAAAAGTGAAAAATTTAATGTAAAAGAGCAAATTAACCTGAAACTGCTATATGTTTTTAATAACAAATTTTATTATCACCGGGTTATGATCAGAATTCTGAAATGCAAGATCGTAAGTTTTTACTGATAAAATCTCCAAGTTGGGTGACAGAAGAAAAAAATCAAGAATAGTAGTTCCAGATGTTTTCTTGTTAAAAGCAGTTCTTAATGAACGGTTGGTAGGAACCTCGTTATCAAAACACCATTGCCACTGTTCAGGCAGAAAATTTACATCTATTCCTGTCAGCAAAAAGTTTTCATATCCATCCGGTTTGTTGAATTTGTTGTCTGTGAGACCGGGAGGATTTTGATTCCAGTCACCTCCCGCAACGATAAAATTTCCTTTTTCATATTCCCCGATCACAATATCCCTGATGAAGTCCATTTCCTGCTTTTTAAGACTTCCATCATCAAAAGCAGAATTATGGATATTCAAAAGAACAAATTCTTTACCATTGTTAAGTGGATACCGGTTAAGCAGAATACATCTGTCAAGCATAAAAATTTTCATTGGCCAGCTATACTCCCCTGGAAGATCTAATCTTACAGATTTTGATGGATTCGGTCCGCTCAAACTAAGCAATCCGGAATGAACAAAACCCATTGGAGATGTTGCCGGGAGAGGAACTAAACGCACTTTGTAATTTGGAGCAAAGAACATGAAGAATTCTTTGAATAATCCTGCAAGATGTTTTGTTTCATCAATAAAATAAGTTCTTTTAGCTTTTTTATCGACTTCCTGCAATAACATGAAATCTGGCTTACAGGTGTTACTAAGGAAATTACTTATCTCAGCAAGATTTTTCTGAGTATTTTCATTAGTGGTTCTGACTTGCTTACCCCCATCATAGAAAAAATCCATTTTATTGCCTAATCCTGCATACCCGATATTCCAGGTTATAGTATTTAAAGTGTCACCTGTATTTAAAGTATCAGAATGATCGGTGTTATGCATGTCGAAAGTAGCATCAGGTTTGTAATCTGTTATTGTAAAAAATGCTAAAAACAGGACAAAAAGTAAAACCAAGATGCTAATAGTGAAAAGACTGATTTTTAGAAATGTTTTCATTGATGGGAAAAGTTAAATTGGTTTATTCAGTGCCTAAAGTGCCTAAAATGCCTAAAGTGCCTAAAGTTTTAAATTAATATTACTAATTTCAAATAAGCTCCAATTACTAAAAAAAAAATCAAAACAGGATTAGTCAATATATTGTTTTTGCGCCTTTCTTTTTTTGAACATTGGGATTTAATATTTATTTACTCACAAAATAATTAATTTTCAAAGGTGTTCCCCGAAAAAAAACGGGGCAGGCTATGAGACCACTTCGTTCAGTTGTTATTTGGTATTTGTCATTTGGAATTTTGCGTAGTTCTTTATTATCCATCTTAAATATCTTTAGACACTCTTAACTTTAGTTCACTTTAAGTACTGATTAGTTACAAATTGGTTTATTGAATTATTTCTTTTCAATTTTCCTGATATCCAGCAATACCTCTGTATACTCATTACAGTTATTAATAATAAGTAAAATATGTTCTGCAACTTCTTGAGGTTTAGAGAGTATGCCAAATTCTTTATAAGAAATAAAATCTCCTACATTTTTAAAATTTTTATGCCTTGTTTTTCTGATCATTTTTTGCATATTTGTTTCAACAAATCCCGGAGCCAAAGAGAAAACATTGATTCGTTTTGCAGGATCAAGATCTTTCTGTTCTTCAGCAATTACCCGCGTATACATATCCAATGCTGCTTTTGATGAACAATAATTACTCAATGATGGTTGAGGATTTCTTCCTGCCGAGGAACCAATGTTAAGAATTATTTTTTTGCAGCGTTGATCCTGAAATGTTGAAATGAATTTATTCATAAGTATTGCCGGTGCAATTGAATTTACATTAAACCCCATAGTAATTTCTTCCAGGTCAAACCGTCCAACCTGCTTGATTTTCCCAAGGATACCGGCATTATTAATGAGTACAATTGATTCAGCATCTTTGTGTTGACGGAAAGTGAAATTTCTCACTTCCTCAATATCAGCTAAATCAAGTGTTATTTGTTCAAAATTACTATGTGCAATAGCTTCACTACGGCTTATGCCATAAATAAAATTGTTTTCGTTATTTAAAATATTTTCAGATAATGCTCTTCCAATTCCTCTACTGGTACCGGTTATGTAATAATAATTCATAAAAGATATTTTATTATATTCAGCTAAATACTAATTTAAAGCTCCACGAAATTATATAAAAATATTAAGTTATCTGATAAAAAATATTTTAATACCTTTATTAAACAAGATTTATTGTATTTCTTAATTGACGCAATAATTTATTATTTTAGTAAGACAAAAAAAATCTATGACCAGAAATTTATTAATTCCATTAATTACGTTCATCCTGTTCCTTTCAGCTTTTATTCCGGAGAAAGATAACATATCTAATTCTCTTTCGCCTGATCAGAATTCCAGGACCGATACTTTTAATGTAGTTCATTATACTATTAATCTAATAGTACCTGATATAAAAGATAAACAGGTTTATGGGATAGTCGATTTACAGATTCAACCTCTGATAAAAGATATAGATACTATTACCCTCGATCTGTTTGGGTTCAGTGTAGATTCTATCTGGATAGAGAATGAAACGATCAACAGTTTTTCTTATGATAGCAGGTTTATTAGAATTTCGGTTAAGGATGTGATTCAATCAAAATCCTCGGTAATCGTATCTGTGTTTTATCATGGTATTCCCTCCACCGATCCGGGATGGGGTGGTTTTTATTTTAAGGATAATGTGGCTTATAATATGGGTGTCGGCATGAAATCCTATCCGCATGGAGTAGGGCGGTACTGGTATCCTTGTGTTGACAACTTTGTTGACAGGGCTACTTATGATTATTTTATAAGAGTTCCGGAAAACTATACAGCGGTTTGCCCGGGTGAACTGAAGGAGACTTATTTGCATAATGATAATTCAATTACATGGCATTGGTTTCTTGAAGATAATATACCCACTTACCTCTCATCTGTGGCAATTTCAGAATATGATGTTATCAGAGACACTCTTAAGGGGTTAGAAAGAATGATCCCGTCTTCAGTATATATAAGACAGGATTTGAAAAACAAAGCAGATTCATCTTTTTCAGAAATAGAGAAATACCTTGCTGTACTGGAGAATTATTTTGGGCCATACAGATGGCAAAGAGTGGGATATATTGGTGTCCCGTTTTCCGGAGGGGCAATGGAACACGCTACAAATATTGCTATATCTGAATCAACTATTACCGGCAACCACAGATTTGAAACACTCTATTTCCACGAACTGGCACATAGTTGGTTTGGAAATATGGTAACCTGTCGTACTTCCGGGGACATGTGGTTAAACGAAGGATGGGCGAGTTATTGTGAAGCGTTATTCATAAATCACAAGTACGGGAAAGAAAAATTTATGGATTATGTAAGGGATAATCATTATAAGGTGTTGATGTATGCCCATATTCGGGATAATGGAATGCGTGCGGTTTATGGTATTCCAAAAGAATTTACATATGGTAGTACGGTATATGATAAAGGGTCAGATGTTGTTCATACACTCAGAAATTACCTGGGTGATGATCAATTCTTTCCGGCTGTTAAGAAATATTTGGATAAATATGCATTCAATGATGCTTCTACAGAGGATTTGAAAAACATACTGAGTGATCAGACGAAAACCAACCTCGATGATTTTTTCAAAGGTTGGGTGTATTCCCCCGGATTTCCTCATTTTTCAATTGATACTTTCATGGTTCACAGAAATGAGAATAGTTATGATGTTAATGTAGTAATTGAGCAAAAACTTAAAGGAGGTGATGAATTATACAATTTGAACCAACTTGAAATAACATTCATGAATGATAACTGGGAAAAGGAAACGGCACTATTCAGTTTTTCCGGCAGGAAAGGAGAGAATCATTTTAAACTTCCATTTAAACCAACTATCGTTTTACTTGATATTGAAGAAAAGGTTTCTGATGCCATTACCGGTTATACACGTGTGATAACAAGTACCGGCAATTATGATTTTGACCTTTCTTTTTTCAGACAATCAGTGAACCAAATAAAAGATTCTGCTTTGATCAGGGTTGAATACCACTGGGTGACACCTGATACAATAAAATGTAAAGAATTTAATGGAAAATTCCTGAAGAATGGATACTGGTCTGTTAATGGAATTTTCCCTGAGGATTATGATGCAACGGGTTATTTCAAATATTTCAGCAAACAAAGCAAACAATCCGCATATGTGGATAGTACCCTGCTGGTTGATGATCCTGAACGGTTAGTGATATTATTCAGAGAGCAACCGGGGCAACCCTGGAGACAGATCCCCTCAGGAAAGAATAGAGGATTGCAAAATGAAGTAATTGTGAAACACTTGTCATGCGGGGATTACATAATGGGACAGATCACCGGTTTTTAAACCTGACTTAACCTTTATTGCTTATCGTTTCCAGTAGTTTTTCATTCAATATTTCCACATTCTTGCCATTTAAATTAATGATTCCATCATTTTTAAATTCGGTTAAAATACGGGAAACACTTTCACGGGAGGTGTCAACAAAGTTGCCAAATTCTAATCTTGTAAATGGCAGTATAAATTCATTATGTTCAAATGTGTTTTTGAAAAACAATAAAGCATCCGCGATGCGCCCATGTATATGTTTCTGCGTTCTGTTAACACATCTGTGAAATGAATTCAGTTCGTTTTTACAAAGTTCGGTAATTAGTTCGTAAGCAAATTTGCCGTTCTTGTATATAAAATCCTTAAATACATCAATGTCAATAAAGCAAACAGAAGTTTGTTCTAATGCAGTTGCAGAATAATGATTGATCTTTTCATTGAAAGTTGTTGGGATGCCAAGATATGAGGGGGCTTTAACGACCTTAATTATCTGATCATTTTGAGGACCTTCAATATGAATTTTTACCAGCCCGTTGTTGAGATAAATTATATTTGATGAAAAAGAATTCTGTTTGAAAATAATATCACCTTTTCTAAAATGTACTTCAGTACAGTTTTTTTCAAGCCTTTCTGTTTCATCTGGGTTCAAAGTCCTTACTGAAGATGATTTTAGCTTACAATTGTTACATCGGCTGAATTTATTTTTCATAAGAATAAGCTTATGGTATTATTTGATATGCTTTTTAAATAAACAGGTGTAAAAAAATTTGACAAACAAATTTACTAAATGTGAGCCACATCACAAAATAAGTTATTTTCTAACATATTTTTTTCTTGATAACAAATAAAAAAACAAGTTTCTTTACAATCAATTATAATTTCTATTTGTATAATATTTTTATCACTAATCTAAAAGCTAGTAAATCATGGAAAATAAAACAATGACAATGGCTCTTTTCTCAGGGAGTCTCGACAAATTAACTGCAGCTGGTGTTATACTTAGCGGTGCTGCTGCAGATGATATGGAAGTTGACATTTATGTATTAATGCAAGGTGCACGGGCATTTAAAAAAGAAATTGGCGACAATCCTGATAAACTCTCTATGGCTGAAAACCCTGATTTGAAACAGGAATTCTTAAATTCACTGGAACAACTAAAAGTAAAAACATGGGTAGAATTTTTCAGGGAAGCCAAAGAATTAACCAATGTTAAAATTCATATTTGCGGTTTGGCTGGCAAGATATGGGGTGGTGAGAAACTGGAAGATTTTGTTGATCTGGCTGATGATATCTGTGGTATAGGTGAATATATAACCTCTGCCCAGGAAGCTGACGTACATTTATTTATTTAATAATTTAAAATAATACTATTATGACACCAGAAGAATTAAAAGAATTACAAGTTGACAAAACTGTTGACGCAAGAGGTACTGCTTGTCCTGGTCCGCTTCTTGAAGCAAAAAAAGCAATAGGAACCATT
Organism: Bacteroidota bacterium; assembly: GCA_030618105.1. Lineage (GTDB taxonomy): Bacteria > Bacteroidota > Bacteroidia > Bacteroidales > VadinHA17 > JADFUQ01. The sequence goes on from JAUXED010000035.1 coordinate 12,847, forward strand.
GATTCCGGGCAAATTTTGGAAGTTTTATCTTCAGATGAAGGTACTAAAAAAGATCTGCCCAAGTGGTGTACCAAGAAAGGACATGATTACCTGGGGATTGTTGAGGAACCAGGGTATTTTAGAGTATTTATGAAGAAAGGATAACAATCCTTAGTAAATATCCACCATTCAGGAATGTGGCTTTAAATTGCCCCCATTGGGCGGTTTATTAAGGAATGTTGGAATGTTGGAAAGATGGAAAGAAAATGAAGACTTGTTATTATTCCATTATTCCAAAGTATATGTTATGTTTAACAAAAGAAATATGTCCATCATCAAAGAAGATGGTTTTTAATAAGTAAAATTAATTTTTATTTCAATGGAGCAGGAAAAGGATTTTGTACCAAAAATACTGGTATTTTCCACGGATAAAATATCTGATCCGGGGATAGACCTTGCCGGACAACAGCATATTCATTATTCTCCGTCAGTGTATTTTATTATTGTACCATGTTCGGCAGGAGTAAAACCCAGATGGATACTAAGGGCTTTCAATAAAGGCTTTGACGGTGTGTTTGTAGCTGCTGACGGAACAGATTGCCCGTTTAGTGCTGATTGCTCTGAAAAAACAGGCAAATTAGTTGCATATAGTCAGGAGCTTATGAAAAAGGAAGGTGTCAATCCGGCAAGATTGAAAATGGCTGCAGTTTGTTCAGTATGCGCATTACCCTTCTCAAATCATATGAAGAATTTCAGCAAGGCATTAAGCGGATTAGGAAATATTCAATCCGAAAAATATATAGACCCGGAAGAAAAAGAAAAACAAAAATGATGAATAACAACATGAATTCTCCCGAACAGATAAGCACTAATAAACTGGAATATGATGTTTTGGTCATTGGCGGAGGAATAGCAGGACAGGAGGCATCTCTTAATCTTGCCAATAATGGGTTTAAGGTTTTAATGGTGGAAAAGGACCTGTCCATTGGAGGTAAGATGATACACCTCAGTAAGGTTTTTCCTACACTTGACTGTTCTGCCTGTATTGCCACTCCGAAGATATCAGAGACAGCCCGTAATCCAAACATCACCATCATGACATATAGTGAGGTGGAGGATATTAAAAGAAATGGAAATGGATTAAAAGCCATGGTTATCGAAAAACCGAGGTATGTAAAAGCTGATCTGTGTACGGGTTGCCCGATTTGTGAAGAAAAATGCCCGGTGGTTGTTGAAGATGAATACAACTATGGACTTACCGGCAGAAAAGCGGCTTTTATTCCTTTTGACCTTGCCAGTCCACGGATAGCGGCTATAGATATTGAAAATTGCACATTGTGCGGTGCATGTGAAAGAGCTTGTCCTCCTAATGCGATAGACTTTTCAATGGAAAAAAAGGAATTCGAGTTATCCGTAAAATCGGTTATAATAGCCACAGGATTTGAACTCTTTCCTGCTGAAAAGAAAAAAGAATATGGCTTCGGACAGTTTAAAAATGTTATTCATTCTATGCAGATGGACAGGCTGCTTGCTCCCACCAGGCCTTTCAACAATGTTCTGCGTCCGTCTGACGGAAGAATGCCGGACAATATTGCTTATGTATTATGTACAGGGTCAAGGGACCTGTCAGTTGGAAATCCCATCTGTTCTCAAATATGCTGTATGTACTCAATTAAACAGGCTCAGTTGTTATTAGGAGCCCTTCCAATGACAGATGTTACCATCTATTATATTGATATACGAGCATTTGGAAAAGGTTTTGATGAATTCTATGAACAGGGAAAAAGTATGGGCGTGGAATTTATTAAAGGCAAAATTGCTAAAATTGAAGAGAAAGAAAATGGTAACCTTACTTTAAAATATGAAGATTTTGAAAACGGTGGAAAAACAGTAGAAGCTGATCATGACCTCGTTGTGCTTTCGGTTGGTATTCTGCCGAATAAAGATGTATCCGGTTTCTTTAAATCCGAACCAATAGCCCTGGATATTCATCAATATGTTAAACAGGAAGATGAATTAATGAGCCCGGCAAAAACAAGTATTGAGGGAGTATTTGTTGCCGGCACTTCGTCAGGACCAATGGATATACCGGATTCAATATTATCTGCAGGTGCTGCATCAGCAGAAGCTGCTGCTTTTATAAGAAGTTTAAAATAATACAAAACGTATGAAAGAAAAGATAGGTGTTTATATATGTCATTGTGGAGGCAATATATCAGATTATGTTGATGTTGAAAAGGTGCGCGATGTTGTTGAAAAAGAGGAAGGGGTAGTATTGTCGAAAACTACTATGTTTGCCTGTGCCGACTCAGCTCAGAAAGAGATAGTAAATGACATTAAAGAAAATAATCTTGATGCTATTGTTGTAGCATCCTGTTCGCCTAAACTTCATTTAAGCACATTTCGGAATGTTGCTGAAAGAGCCGGATTAAACCCTTACAATTATGTACAGGCGAATATACGGGAACAATGTTCATGGGCACATACTGATAAACCGAAAGAAGCTACAGAAAAAGCTATAAGGATTGTAAGGGCATGTGTTGGAAGAGTAAGATATTCCGAAGCGCTGGAGCCTTTTACTATCCCGGCTGCGAATATTGCTTTGATTATAGGAGCCGGTGTAGCCGGAATGAGATCTGCAATAAGCCTTGCCGACATGGGAACACATGTATATCTGATAGAGAAAAGCCATTTTATTGGAGGAAGAGTTGCACAAATGGGAGAATTGTTCTCTACTGATGAAAAAGGTGAAGAAATTATTAGTGATCTGTATGATGAAATTAAGAAGAGAGATAAAATACAACTTTTCACAGGTGCAGAGGTGGTTAGTGTGTCCGGAAGTGTTGGCGATTATAAAGCACAAATAAATATCCGTCCCAGATATATTGTTCCGGATTGTGATATGAACAAATTGAAAGAAGCTATTGCTGAATGTAAAACCGAAATTCCGGACGAATTTAATTTCGGACTCACACAAAAAAAAGTTATTTATAAGGCATATGAGAATTGCAGACCCGAAATACCTGCTATAGAAAAAGATCGTTTTAATCCGGATCAGAAATTCCTTGAGAAATATAAAGATTGTATTGATCTGGAACAGAAAACTGAAACTCTTAATGTAAATACCGGAACTGTCATTCTGTCCACCGGTTTTGATCCCTACGAGCCTGAAGATGGTGAATACGGATATAAAAAAGCTGAAAATGTAATTACTCTGCAGCAATTAAAAAGACTTATTGAATTAAGTAACGGGAAGCTGGAATATAACAACAGGGAGATAAAAAATATTGTATATGTCTACTGTGTTGGCAGCCGGCAAAAAGAGGGAGAAAATAAATACTGCTCACGGTACTGCTGTACTGCTGCTATTCATGCTGCTCTGTTATGCAGGAAAAAATTTGATTCGGTAAGAGGATTCCATTTATACCGTGACATCAGGACATATGGGAAACATGAATTGTTGTTTGATGAAGTTTCACGACAGGGAGATATCTTTTTCAGGTTTAATGAAGATGAATCGCCGGTAGTAGAAACAGCGAATGGAAAGTTACAGGTAAAATTCAGGGATATACTAACAAATAATGAAGAAGTTGCAATAGAACCCGACCTGGTTGTTCTTGTTACAGGAATGATTCCGAGAAAAGACAGTAGTACTGTTGCCGGTATTCTTAAAACGCCTGTTGGTAGTGATAAATTCTTTAATGAAGTACATCCCAAATTAAGACCGGTAGAAACAGTTATTGACGGCATGTATATTTGCGGTACCTGCCAGGGACCAAAAAACATTACAGAGTCTATAACTTCTTCTCTTTCTGCAGCAGCAAAGTCTAATTCGCTGATCAACAAGGGAGAAATTGAACTGGAACCAACAATAATCCGTATCGATCCCGAAGCATGTGAATGGTGCGACAAGTGTGCTGAGATATGTCCGTTTGACAGCATTACTAAAACAGAATATTCACCGGATGGGCAGAAGGGGAAAACAATCGCGTTAGTGAACGAATCCACCTGCAAGGGTTGTGGTATGTGCGCACCGGTCTGTCCAACCGATGCTATAGATATTATCGGCTATACCAATAATGAAATAGAATCCATGATAGACGGATTAATTAAGGAGGTATAAAAACATGACAGAAGAAAAGAAAAAGCAACTAACTGTAACTTTAATGAAAGAGAAAAGGACAGTTCCTGATGAAGTGAAAGAGAAATCAAAGAAATTCGTTAGAATGAGGAAAGCTATAAAAGCTTCTCTCAAAGAAGGTCCTAAAAGCATACCACAATTGGTTGAAGAAATGAAGTTGCCAACAGATGTAGTGACTTATTATGTTATGTCATTGCGAAAATTCGGTGATATTGCTGTTGGTGAGTTGGATGAAGATGACGAGTATTATTCTTATGAATTACCTAAAAAATAATTAAAAGATGTTGAAAATAAATCCTGATTTTGCTGTTAAACTAAAGAAATATGGTGCTGTGGATATTAATGCTTGTTACAATTGTGGCAACTGCACTGCTATATGCCCTCTTTCTGAGGAGGATCATTCTTTTCCCAGGAGGATGCTCAGGGCAAGTGTATTAGGATTGGATACAAAAATAGAATCATCTTTGGATCCATGGTTATGCTATTATTGCGGTGAATGTAGTGAAACTTGCCCGCGTGAAGCAAATCCTGGTGAATTAATGATGACACTTCGAAGATGGCTCACTTCGAAATATGATTGGACCGGACTTTCGGGCCTTTTATATTCTTCTATACCGGCATTGATCATTGGTTTTGTTTTGGTAGCTATTGCAATTATTGGTATTGGTTTTGCTAAACATTTCGATATTGAGGCAATAATGGATTTTGGTCATCATTTTGAACTGATCGCGATTATTTCGGTTTTTTCACTGATACTTGTTCCAAATATTATCCGTATGTTTTGGTTTACAATATTAAAAGAAAAAACAAAAGTACCTCTTATCTCATACATTAAAGGAACATGGGACTTTTTGTTACATATGTTTACACAAAAAAATTCCTTAAAATGTGAAAACAATACATTTCGCTGGCTTGAACATTTAGTAATAGTATTTGGTTATTTATTATTGCTGTTTACTACAGTTTTTCTCAAATGGTTTTCAACTGAAAATACTTTTATTATATGGTTAGGATACATTGCGGGCGGGATGATATTTGTTTTCACGTTTGATTTTATACTCTCACGTATCAGAAAAAGTAAAGAAATAAATAAGTTTTCTCATCCAAGTGACTGGTTATTTGTTATCTGGCTTTTTCTGATGGCATTTACTGCATTTTTAGTTCGTGTTTTCATTGACACGGGCCTGATAGACAATAATTTGTGGTTATACATGGTGCATTTAATTGTTATTGCTCAATGGGCTATATTAATTGTTCCATTTGGAAAATGGACACATTTCCTTTATCGCTCGTTTGCTATGTATTTTAAGAAATTAGAAGAAGACAGCAAGTAAAAGTAATCAGTCGGCAGTCAGCAATTGGCAGTCGGCAATCTGAAGACTGGACTATTTATATTTTCAAGATTTTGTATCATGTGATTAAGTGATCGTGTGTTAAGTGAAAAAAGAAAACTCACCTACTCCGCCAATATAGGCGGCTTCGGTGAGCGAATCTCGCCTTCGCAATCTTCAGTGGACTGTGTCCACCGAAGCCCGGAGGAGCTTCAGCGAATAAAATTAGCGTATAGTAAAACAGAAAAGCCCTCCTTCGCTGAAGCTACGGAGGGCGAAGGTGGAGCATATCGGAATCGAACCGATGACCT